>JAENIT010000226.1:2136-3489 GCA_016844365.1 Dehalococcoidia bacterium | reverse complement strand
AAGATATGCTTGCTGTTCCCCTGTTAGACATCTATTGCTCGATGACGGCGGCACTAGACCACAACTATTCGCTGCGCGCTCCCAGCGGCAGCGATGCTATCGACATTCCCATACTTGCTACCGTCCTACCCCACTGTGATCTAGTTACAACTGATACCTTCATGGCAGAGATCGTGAACCAGCTTCATCTCGACAAGAAATACACAGTGCAGGTACTGTCCGCATCTGCTCAAGACCGTAGTGCGCTACTTCAATGGGTCGGGCGCCTGGTCCCAAGCGTGCATTGAGGTCTATTAGGTCTCAAGAAAAAGCCCAGTATCGTGTCTCACAAAACGGTCGTTTATGAGACCCCAAGTACCCTATAACGCCATCATAACTATTCGCTATAATAACCCCAATTTAGCTCATCAAGGGGCCGTTGGCGGCGTTTTTAACTCTAGCGGTTCACATAGATCGGTTCTTATGTCCTTCCCGTTTCCGAGCCGGCCTGTCGTGGCGGGACTTGTCTCCGTTGTCATATCAATAAAACCAGGCCCTCAAAACCCCCAGGGCAATGCCTGCGCCCAGGGCGTCCACTGCCACGTCCCACAGGGACGAGCTTCTGCTGGGCACGAACATCTGGTGGACCTCATCGGAAAGGCCGTAGAGGATGGCGATGAGAAGGATGATCGCAAGCCTTTTCCGCGAGCCAGGTCTGCCAAGGGCCCGATGGAGAAGGAGGGCCAGGACGGCGTACTCCGTCATGTGGGCTGCGATATAAGCTACCTCTTGGGGGAAGCCAGAAGGGAGGCTGGGGAGGCTTGACAGGGAAGAGAGGTAGAAAATTAGGCCCATCCATCCTGCGACCGGCGCCCATAGACTGATGGCTGACCTCACGGAGCGTAGGCCTCCTCTACCGCCTTTACCAGATGGTCCCATCGGAATGTTGCCTCCACTCTGGCTTTACCGCCGCGGCCCAGGGTCCTGCGCAGGGTATCGTCTCTGAGCAGCCGAAGGATCTCTCTAGCGAAGGCGCTGGTGTCACCTGGCTCGACCGTTATCCCGCTCTCTCCATTCACTATGTACTCGCTCACCTGGCCCACCCGGTCGGCCACCACGGGGACGCTCGCGCTCAGCAGCTCCACCAGCTTCGCCGGGCACTTGGCCCGATTGATGATGGTGTCGTCCATGGGGTAGATGGCGAGGTCAGCCATGGCGTAGTAGCCAGGCAGGTCATGGGGTTCGACCCATCCTACCTGGACGATTTTGCAACTGTTTTTGAGACTGGTGCTCAGCTCCCGAAGCCGAGCGCTCTCATCGCCAAAGCCCTCGCCAACCACCAGAAGGGCCACCTTTTCTTGATGATCGGAGATG
>JAENIT010000226.1:0-2120 GCA_016844365.1 Dehalococcoidia bacterium | reverse complement strand
GAACTCGACGAAACGAGTGTACAGCAGGACTACACGGCAGTCAGAAATAGCCTCAAGCCACATAACTCCAGTCCGTTCTTTCTCCTTAGCGTCTTTGGTCGGCCAGCAGCCGTTGGGTAGGTAGTGTACCCCTTGAGAGTCGCCTCGGATAGCGGTGGCCGCCTTCTCGAGGTAGCGACTGGCTACGGTAACGGCCTCCGCCCTCCGAAGGAGCCATCGCTCCTGGAAGGGGAAGAAGGCGCGCTGCCACCAGGGGTAATCGGCCAAGTCGTTCCACCCGCCGGGGCCCTCCCAGTCGTCGGTGTCCAGGACCAGCCTGGCCTTAATGAGTCCAAACCGCTTCAGGAGCCAAAGCGCCATTAGCGCCAGCCCGGAGAAGCCCTTGGGCTTGAAGGCGTGGACTACATCGGGCTTCAAGGCTAAGGCAGCCCGGATGAGGCGGACTGTCAGGAGCAGGTACCAGAAGAGAGGCGGCTTGGGCCGTAGGGCCATGTTGACCAGCGGCACGCCATCCACGTTCATGGCGAGCCCAGAGTGAGTGGGATAGTCACAAGGAGCTCGAGCGATGGGGATCATCCTGGCTCCAACGGTGCCTTTGGGGTACATTGCGAAGGGAGCGATGAATACGATGTTCATGGTGGTTCGGAGAACTCCTCGACTGCTTTATTATCTATGTAGAGCAGTGATAGTTCAAGGAAGGCGGACTGGTTGCGCGCTCACAAACCTTAGCCTACAATGCCAGTAAGACTCCATTAATGGCGTCAATAATTGTGTGATGGATGTGAAGGATGATCGAACGAATGATAAGGGCCTCCATTCTGGACTCAAAACTCTATGAGGAGGTGGAGAACGATTCGAACCTCACGAGCCAGGCGCTCCAGGTAGTGCTTGCAGTAAGCGTGCTGTCGGGCATCGGCTCCGCGGTGGCTCAGCTCTCCTTCGGGAGGTTCATCAGCGGCGTTGTCGGGGCGATTGCGGCGTGGCTGTTGTGGTCTCTGGTGAGCTATCTCATCGGGACATACTTTTTCGGCGGCAAGGCTACCTTTGGCCAGCTTCTTCGCACCCTAGGCTACGCCCAGTCCCCAGCGGCACTGAAGATACTTCTGGCCTTTGGGGTGATCCCCTTCTTCGGCGGGTTTATCTATATACCAGTCAAGGTGTTGGTCTCAATTTGGCTCCTGGCCACATTCGTCGTCGCCATCCGCCAGGCCCTGGACGTGACCACCATCGCGGCCGTCCTGACCGCCCTGGTCTCCTGGCCCCTGGTGCTCCTGGTGAGCTTTATGCTGGTGGACTTGCTGTAGGCGCTCCCCGGCTACTACTTTCATAAACGGTAAGTGACCCATGGGCGAACCTGGTCGGAGGTTAAGAGGGATCAGTGGAGACAGAGCGGTTAGGGCTTTTCAGAGGCCCGGATGGGAGATCGCGCGGGTACACGGCGACCACATTCGCCTACGAAAAAGGGGCAGTCCCAGTATTACCCTGCCCTTGCACAGAGATGTAAAGGTGGGTACGCTATTAGGGGCAATCAAACTTGCAGGGTTGACTGTCGAGGAGTTTGAGTCTCTGCTTTAGGCACAATTGGAGGCGACCATGGGACAGGTACAGCTATCGGTAGTGCTACACAGGGCGGAAGAAGGAGGCTATTGGGTGGATGTGCCCAGCCTGCCCGGATGCTTCTCCCAGGGGGAGAGCGTTGAGGAGGCACTCAGCAACATAAAAGAGGCTATTGAGCTGCATCTCGAAGGATGTCTAGAGGACGGCCTTGAGCTGCCCGAGGGGAAAGAGTCGGGGTTCACGGTCACGATCCAGATACCAGCCCTTGAGCGGCAGTAGACGGAGCTAAGAGACAATGAAGACATATCAGGTTGAGATTGTTACCTGGAGGATCTGAACCCATGACCACTTTTAACTACGCCCACCCGGAGATGCTCGTTGAGAGCGAGTGGTTGGCGGAGCGCCTCTCGGACCACGCCATCCGAATCGTGGACTGCGATATCACGCCCAGCTACCAGCGGGCCCACATACCCGGAGCCGTCGGCATCCCCAACGCCCTCGCGACCGGTGACAACTACTGGAAGAACCCCGAGGACCGAGTCCACGTGATGACTCCTGAGCAG
>JAENIT010000082.1 GCA_016844365.1 Dehalococcoidia bacterium | reverse complement strand
CCGCAGTGGTGGGCGACACCGTAGGCGACCCCTTTAAGGACACCGCAGGCCCATCACTACACGTCCTGGTGAAGCTCTTGAGCACAATCACCCTGGTGCTGGCCCCCCTGTGGCTATAGATTTCGGGCAAGAAGTAAAGGGTACGTAGAATAAGCGGCCCGTCTACTTGAGACGGGGCTGCTCACTTTCTATACCAAATGCTTCGGTCCGAACCCTATAGACACAGGGGGGCCGGCACCAGGGTGATGGTGCTCAAGAGCTTCACCAGGACGTGTAGTGATGGGCCTGCGGTGTCCTTAAAGGGGTCGCCTACGGTGTCGCCCACCACTGCGGCGGCGTGGGTAGGTGTTCCTTTACCTATAACAACGCCGTTTTCATCGCGCATGTTCCCGGCCTCTATGAACTTTTTGGCGTTGTCCCACGCGCCACCACTATTGTTCAAGAATGTAGCCAGGATGACCCCGCCAATAGTGCCCACCATGAGGAATCCAGCCACGGCTTCCCACCCAGCATCGCTGTTCATGCCGCCCATGGTGTAGCGGAAAATCACGCCCACAGCCACCGGCATTCCCACGGCCAAGAGTCCAGGAGCCACCATCTCTTTGAGGGCGGCGCTGGTGGTAATATCCACTGCCCGAGCATAGTCCGGCCGAACCGTGCCCTCCATTATGCCCGGGTTCTCTCTAAACTGTCGGCGCACCTCCTCGATGATGCTGCCGGCGGTGCGGCCCACGGCGCGGATGGCCAGAGAGCTAAAGAGGAAGACCAGCATCACACCCAGTAGAGCGCCAACAAACACCTCCACCTTGGAAAGGTCCACGGGTAGCCGTTGGTCCAGTTTGGTGATATAAGTTACGCCATCACTAAGGGGCTGGCCGGTAGCTATGAAGTGCTCCTTGACCTTGTCCAGATACGCGCTGAAGAGCAAGAACGCGGCCAAGGCCGCGGAACCTACGGCGTATCCCTTGGTCAGAGCTTTGGTGGTATTGCCCACCGTGTCCAGAGCGTCGGTGATCTCTCTGGCTCCCTCAGAGGCATGGGCCATCTCCGTGATACCGCCGGCGTTGTCGGTAATGGGGCCGAAGGTGTCCATCGCCAGGACGTAAGCCGCTGACATCAGCATGCCCATGGTGGCCACTGCGGTGCCGAAGACGCCACCGTTGGGGAGGCCGGACTGGTTGCCCAGGACGAAGGACGCTACCAGAGCGATGCTTATAGAGATGGCGGTCACTGCGGTAGTCTCAAATCCCACCGCGGTGCCTATGATGATGTTTGTAGCCGGCCCAGTCTTTGAGGCCTGAGCGATCTCCTGAACCGGCCGCCAGGAGCCTGCCGTGTAGTATTGGGTTATATATACAAAGGCCACGCCCGTTGCTATTCCTACTAAACCGCAGAAAAAGAACAGTAGCCAGTTTTCGCCAAGCATCTGGTTGGTTACAAAGGCCAGGCCCAACACAGAGAGCGCCGAGGTCACCCAGTAGCCGCCGCTAAGGGTTGTCATAGGGTCGCGCCCCTCCTTGGCAAACCAGGGGACCGAGAGCAGACCGACGATGGTGGCCATGATTCCGAAGGATCGGAGCACCAGGGGGAATAAAATCCAGTTAGGGTCGTTGGTGAGGCGGTAGATGGCCACACCGAGGATCATGGCTCCAATGTTCTCGGCAGACATGGACTCGAACAGGTCAGCGCCACGACCGGCGCAGTCACCTACATTGTCTCCCACCAGATCGGCCACCACTGCAGCGTTGCGAGGATCGTCTTCAGGAATCCCGGCTTCGACTTTCCCCACCAAGTCTGAACCGACATCGGCGGCTTTGGTGTAGATACCGCCACCTAGCTGGGCGAAGAGGGCCACGAAGCTGGCCCCAAAACCAAAGCCTACAATCAGGAAGGGGGTCTGGTCTATTGGATTCCCCAGTATGCTGCTGTAGACCCAAAATATGCCGGAGACTCCCAGCAGACTAAGGGCTACCACCAGGAATCCGGATACGGCTCCACCGCGCAAAGAGACTGTGATAGCTTCTTTCAAGCTACGCTGGGCGGCTGCTGCGCATCGCACGTTAGAGCGGACGGAGATGTACATCCCGACATACCCTGATATAGCAGAAGCAGCGGCCCCAACAAGAAAGGCAATGCCCGTTAGCATACCAATTCTTGGACTGTGATCGAAGTACCCCACGATCACGGATATAATGACAGATGTCACTAAAGCGAGTATACCTATGGTCTTGTATTGGCGTTTCAAGAACGCCATGGCTCCCTCGAAGATCATATCGGCGATCTCCTGCATCGCCGGAGTGCCGGTATCCCTGCTCAAGACGTCACGGGCCAGCCAGGCGGCGAATATCACCGCTGCCAATCCCGAGACCGGAACAACCCAGATTAGCGCCATATCATCAGCACCTCCAACCTCTGAATAGATTTACATGAAAAAAGGAGTTCCGAGAGGAAATCCCTCAAACTTTACAAGTTTACTACCAATGGGAGAGGTATTCAATATCTAAACTAAGGAAATTATCTGACAATTAAACGCTGTAGTTACGAATTGTTTCAGAAATCTAACATGAAGCCACTTCGAGAGCACTCGTAGTCGCCTATCGTCGATTACTGAGATGCGGCAAGCTTGCCATCCCTCACTGAGAACCTCTTGGTCGTCTTCACCGACGGAGGTGCCGTCCTGGGATCGTCGCTGCGGCGCGTCAGGAAGTCCACCACCATCTCGCCCTTGTCGATACTTATCTTCTCAACGGCGATGCGGTCGCCCAATAGCTCGACGTTAGTGCTGTTCCCTTTCCCTGTGCCGTCATTCAGCACTGCGGCGATATAGTAGAAGGTGCCGCTACCGCCGGGATCGTGGACCAACACCACTGCCACATCCGGCTTGCCATCGCCATTCAAGTCTCCCACAGCCTGCTGGTCGCTCAGCTTGGTAAGCATTTTCGTCGCCGAGCCGGGGACGATGGACTGTTCAGCGCTGCCGTTGGAGAGAGTCACCGACTGCCGTTCGATCATATAGGTGGCGTTGGCAGCATCGGGCGGCTTGGACGGGGTGGCGACAACGGGCGATCCTGCCTGAGGGGATGCCTGACAGGATGAAGCTGTGAAAATCAAGAGCACAGGAACTAACCACCAGCCCCAGGGTATGTTACTCACGAGATTCTCCTTGTGCCATTGTCATCCAGGGCTTCCAGCCTACGCTCAAGCCTCCAGTTGGTGATAGCGATGGTGACGTCTCCTCGTGTTCTCTCCAGGATGCCGCGCGCGTTGTCGGTGGTGCGCCTCAACCCTCCAGTCATGGCATCCGGGTAGTCTATAGTTACCAGGAGGCTGTAGATATCGTCCATGGCTCTGAGAAGGGCCTCACATCCATCGACCTCGCCGCGCCGTAACATGTCCAGAAGGTAGCGGCGAATCTCCCCTACAGTCTCGCCCAGGCCGTTCAGGTAGGGCGCGTCACCGACTCCCAACTCCTCCGGGCCGGGGAGAGGCTCTCCACTCACCAGAGCGAAGGTTGTACATGCCTCCGCGTACTCCTTCTGGGCGTCCTGAAGGTAGCCGGCGTAGAAGATGTCTGGATGAGAGGAGCGCACTAAGTCGGTATCCGCCAGAAGCCCTTTGGCTGTTGCCAGGAGCTCTATGGTCCGGGGCAACTCCCCCCGATGGACAGCTCGGATCGCGTTGGCGGAGAGGCGAATCACATCTCTGGACTTGGCAAGGGCTTTCTCCCGAGCAGCGTTCTTATCCGCCATCCGCGCCGAAATAGCAACGCCAACACTCTCTAGTTCATCCCTTAGACTGCTCATATAGTTGATTAATCCCCTCTACAAGCTGACGGGCCGTCGCTTCCACATCCTCCGCTTGGGATAGGACGCTTATAACGGCTACCGCGTCCGCGCCGGCCTCCACCACCTCGGCCAAGTTATTCAGGTTAATACCACCGATGGCTACCAGGGGTAGGGACAGGATGGCCCTGACCTGGGCTAGCGTGGAGGGGCCAGCGGGTCTGGTCTCTTCTTTTGACGAAGTGGGGAACATGGAGCCTACGGCTATGTAATCTGCTCCCTGCCTAGCGGCCTCCTGAGCCTCCTCGACGGTGGCGGTGGATATACCCACTATTCGGTCCACAGGCAAGATTCTTCGAGCCACAGCTATGGGGAGGTCTTTCTGCCCTAGGTGCACACCGTCGGCATCGCTGGCGAGGGCCACGTCCGGATGGTCGTTGATAATCAGAAGAGCGTTTCCTAGCTCACATATCTTCTTAAGGGCTGTCGCCTCTTCCAGGACAAGCCCTTTGTCTCCTCTCTTGTCCCGTAGCTGAATCACTTTTGCCCCGCCCTTTATCGAGGCCTCTGCCAGCTCTAGGACACTTCTGCCTCCTGGAGCTTCAGGGTCAACGATGGCGTAAAGGCCCACCACCCTCTTCATTCGATCGAGGCGAGCTAACCTGGAGGTCAGGTCCTGCTCAATTCGGTAAACCTCGAAACGTACTTCTTGGAAAAGGGTTGAGTCTAAGTTAGATATTTGGGGCAGTTTGCTTACCTCTTCCAGGACTCGGAGGGACTCCTGAGCTCGCCTGGCGTTGGCGGCCACCATGTCCAGGTATCCGTTTCTCTCGATGCCGTAAGCCTCTGCCCCCACGTCCCCTTCGACGCTTCGGAATTTCATCAAGTCGAGGTACAGTTGGCTGGAGGCCGGCACCTGAGAGGCTATGGTATGGCGCAGATCCCGTAGTCGAGAGGTTAGGGA
>JAENIT010000081.1 GCA_016844365.1 Dehalococcoidia bacterium | reverse complement strand
GCGAAGCTTGAGATGGAAAAGGTCCCGACGATGAGCCAGAAAGCGCGGGTGCCCATCGCCTCTCGACGGTTCCAAACCGCCTCCTTGCCCTCTGTGTCTCCCAAGGAAGCCGGGTTTAGGTTCTCTGATCTGGAGGGTTGGTCTGGTGAAGAGTCATCGCCGTCGGGCTTCAGGCCTACATCCTCAGGCCGTCTGCGCATCAGCAGCCCAGAGGGGAGGAGGACAACGACCCATGTGAAAACTCCAAAGGCCGCCCATACCGAGCGCCAACCCCATCGGGTCATCATCCAGGCTGCAACCGGCGCCATGGCTATGTTCGCCAGGGATGTGCCCATGCCGGCTATTCCGATGGCCCTGCCTCGGAGACGGACAAACCAGTTGGAGATGGCAGTGTTGGTTACCATAAACCCCATGAAGAGGAAGCCCACGGCTACGGCGAATCCCTTCATCATATAGAAATCCCAGATTGTGCGTATCTGACTGAGCCACAGGAAGCTAAAGCCCACTATCACAGCTCCGATGAGCATGAGAGGCCGAGGCCCGTAGCGATCGATAAAAGGTCCCAGCACAGGAGCGCAGACTCCCTCCACCAGACGGGCGACGCTCTGAGCGCCGGTGAGGGCCGTTCGCGACCATCCCATCTCGCGGGTCATAGGGCGTATGAAGAGGCCGAGCACTGAGGAGTTCTGCTCGGCGTAGGAGAGGTGAGCCAAGAAGGAGGCCAGCACGATGTACCAGCCGTAGAACAACCGGGGCTTTTTCTCTAGCTCTTTGGCTTCTACGTCATGCATCCTATTTTCCGAGTGAAGTAAGGTTAGCTATGGTTGCTTTATTAGGGGCGCCTCCCCGGACAGATGGTAGGGGATGTCAATTACAGCGACGTTGGGGTGAAATAGAAGGGACCCTTTAAGGCGAAGCGCCGTCTGATTGTGCAGCAGGTGCTCCCACCAGTGGGAAGGTACCAATTCTGGTATGACTACGGTTATAGTATCCCCGGGGTGCATCTCCTGGACGCCTTCAATGTAGGCGATGAGAGGTCCGGCCAGAGCGCGGTACGGGCTTTCAATAATGACGAGTTGAATCCCAGGGTTCCACTCTTCCCACTCACCCCGAAATTGGTCTGCTGCTTTGGGGCTGTCGGTTACGTGGACAGCGGTAACTCGGTCGTCTGAAGCGATAGCTCTGGCGAACGCTATAGCCTTGTGGGCAGGCAACCCCAGGTTGGCTACGAGCACTACGAGGTAGGGGTGAATGAATTCCTTTTGCGCGTCCGTCCTCGCACTGAGGGCTTGCTCCACATTCAGGTAGTGTTTGCGCACCGCCCAAAGCAGGGCGACTATGATCGGTATCAGGAGGACAACTATCCATGCGCCCAGGACAAACTTGGCCATGCCAACTACGACCATCACCGTGCCCGTAGCTACAGCCCCTATCCCGTTGATTCCTACTCGCCAGGTCCAGCCGCGCACCTCCTTTCTCAGCCTCCACCAACGCCTGACCATGCCCGATTGACTGAGGGTGAAGGCAAGGAAAACGCCTACGGTGTAGAGGGGGATGAGATTAGTGACGCTCCCCTTAAAGAGGACTAACTGGGCTGCGGCTAGAATAGCGAGAGCGACGATACCGGTGGAGAAGTCCAGGCGATCACCGCGAAACTGGAATTGCCGGGGGAGAAATCGGTCCCTGGCCATGATGCTTGCCAATAGCGGAAAACCAGCGAAAGATGTGTTGGCCGCGAGCAGCAGGAGGATGGCGGTCGAGAATTGGACGAAGTAGTGGTAGGGGCTGTTGCTGCCAACCAGTGTCCGGGCGATCTGGCTGAGCACCGTTTCCTGCTCGGAAGGGTCAGGGACGATACCCATGTGAGTCGCCAGGAAGCTGATCCCGATAAAGATTGAAGCAAAGAGGGATCCCATAATAAGCAGGACGGTCTGGGCATTCTTTGCCTCCGGGGGCTTGAAGGCAGTGACGCCGTTAGATACTGCCTCGACTCCGGTCAGTGCCACTGCTCCTGATGAGAAGGCCCGCAGGATGAGGACTAGCCCTAGCGCTGTTGCTCCGTGTTCCGGGGTCAACTCAGACGGCGGCGTATAGGTCGGCAGACTGCCTATTACGAAAAGCCACAGCCCATAGCCCAACAACCCGTAGATCGAAACCAGATAGATATAGGTGGGGGCGGCAAAGATTGTCCCGCTCTCTCGGATACCCCGGAGGTTGACCAGGGTAAGGATCACGATGGCAGCAACTCCGGCCTCCACGCGGAACTCAAAGAGGGTAGGGAAGATAGAGGTGAGCGCGGCGACTCCAGCGGCTGTGGAGACGGCAACGGTCAGCACGTAGTCAGTCAGAAGCGCGGCGGCGGCTATCAATCCTGGTAGGGGTCCTAAGTTGTCGCTGGCTACGGTGTAGGAGCCACCGCCACTGGGATAGGCTCGGATGGTCTGCTGGTAGCTGGTAACCACTATGGCCAGCACTACGATGATTACCAGAGTGATCGGCATGGTCAGCGATAAGGCTCCGGCCAGGATCAGGACCCGCATAATCTCCTCGGTGGCGTAGGCCGATGAGGATATGTTGTCCGTTGCGAAGATGGACAGGCCCTTCACCTTGGTGAGCCGCTCGTATATCTCCCGGGAAGTGGGGATGGGCGTTCCCACAAGGAGCCGCTTCAGCTTTTGGAATGCCCCACCAACCCCTTGGGTGGATTCGCCGGTGCCTTTCTCGGCTACCAGATACCCTCTATCCACCCTGCGCAAGCCATGATACGAGGCCATGCGCACATAGCGATCCCCGGGGTGGGTGCCCTTCACTACTTGTCGCCATTCCAGGTCCGGATGAGACGGTGGGGTGGTGGTTGTTTGGTCTCTACTTTGCTCGTCAGGGGATGTCATATCGTTATGTCTGTTACTTCGCTGTGAGTAATCCCTGATAGCCCTCTATTCAGAGTTCCTCTCTAACAGCTAATCAACTAATATTATAAAGCCTGTTGGCGGAATTTAGATACTCTTACCTACCCTTCCATCACACCAGTGCGCCCTTCTCCTCAAGCTGTTTTACTTCCGACTGGCTGAGACCCAGAAGCTCTCCGAAGACGTAGTGGTTGCCCTCGCCCAGCTTAGGCGCGCCTCGGGTGCCCGCTGTTGGGGTGCGCTTAAAGCGCGTGGTGGGTTCTCTTCCCCTCTCAAAGAATAACCAATGATATGCCCTGGCCTGGGGGCGATGTCAAGGCGAGTTTTGCGGGCGTCCAGGATGGCTTCGTTGCGAAGATTACCTTCTGTAGGGGCGAAGTTGCCTCGCCCAGGGGGGCGGGGAAACCCCGATGGGCTGGGAGACCCAGCCCCTACAACGTCCGCTCTATCTGTCTTTGCTTCAGGCCGATTTATCGGCCTGAAGCAATCCCGTTCTGAGATTGCCACGGCCACCTGCGGGCGTCCTCGCAACGACGGTAGGGGTGGCCTCACGCGCTCAGCAGCCCCTTATGCCGCAGCGCCCGCTCCAACGATGGCTGCATCTTTATCTCCCGGAACTCCCCGATGGCGAAGTCCAGATGCTCTATGGCCTCTTTATGCAGGGCAGTGGCTCGGGTGGGGTCACCCCCTCCTTTGTCCTCCCCCGTCGACGGGGGAGGAGCCGGTTTCCCTCTCCCCTGGTGGGAGAGGGCCAGGGTGAGGGGTGAGGGTTCCCCAACCTCTTCTAGCAGGTGGCAGGAAGACTCACCACAAGTTTGGGACATTGCTGCTCAGAGGTATGGGGAACTTCTCTTCCCGCACAAAAATGTAGTTTGTACCCAACTGGGCGCTGTTGGCCTTGCTTGCCCTCACTTCCCAGTTTGCATCAAACTCACCAAGGGTCTCCCCAAATGCCGCAGCGATTTTTTCACGGTAGTCACGCCGGTTAGCCAGTTTAGCACATAGTTGTGCCATACTTCTCGGTGCCTGATGAAGGAGGCGATACCCCGGATAAAGAGGATACGGCTCTTCTCTCTTGCCATCAATGAGAGCTACTAGCATGAGGAATTGACCAAGACTCACTAGGTACTCCTCCTCCGAGTCGAAGTAGGCGTGGAGATGGCTGTGTCGGCTCCAAAGTTGACCTAGGTACTGAATAATCAGGTCTGCATACCCTAGAAGTGCCTCAGGATAGAACAGCTCTAGTCGCTCAGGGAAAGGAAGATGACTGAACCTATACCCACTGTCTTCTACCTCTATAGGTTGGGTAAGGATCTCGCGTAGCGGATCAGAAGTGCCGTTGAGGACTGATTTCGCGCCCCCTAAAATCAAGAGACGCCCTGCAAGTAAAGCCGGTGCTCCTTGAGCGAAACGGATGGACTGGGCTGGGAGACGCTTACTCATCGAAATCCAATCGCCAGCAAGGCTTATACCGAGCCCCACGCCAGGGGCCCACTCTTCGTTGATGGCAGATAGCACAAACTCCTCTACTTTGACTACATGTGGTTCAAATCTTTCGACTATATCTCGACTTGCTGACAATATGTCCTTCCTGTCGATCTGTCCGCCAGGTAGCTGGTTGAGTTCGTTTAGTAAATCTCGGAAGATTCTCCTAATTTCTGCCCTCGTGGCTCTCGTATACTCGTTGATGTTACTTGAGGTAGTCATGATGTTACGCTTGTGATCTCCTGGCTAGTTGACGCACGAGCGCGGCAACGTCGACATTGGTCGCTTCCGGTCCTGCCAGCGCCAATCCTGTGTGAGGAGCAGATGAGACCGAGACCGGGGCCGAGACGGTTGTGTC
>JAENIT010000002.1 GCA_016844365.1 Dehalococcoidia bacterium | reverse complement strand
GTGTCTACGACCCGCTTCTCCCCGAACTCATCCAAGAGGCCGGCGGTGACCCGGTAGGAGCCTTGGAAGGCTCCGATGTCCTCTCCTATAAGGAACACGTCGGGGTCTCGGCGCATCTCCTCACGCAGAGCCTGGTTCAAGGCCTCTCTGTAGGCGATTACCGCCACTCTAATCCTTCTCCTCTACATATAGGTAACGGTACAAGTCATCGATATCGGGGTCTGGGCTGTTATCCGCGAACTCCACAGCGTCATCCACCTCCGCCATAATAGTTCTCTCTGCCTCTTGGGCATCCGCCTCGGTCATTACCCCCTCCTCGATGAGCCTCGCCTGGAAGAAATAAACAGGATCCTTAGCCTTCCATTGCTCCAGCTCCTCCTGGGTTCGATAGCGGGCCGGGTCTATTACCGAATGGCCCCTAAAGCGATAGCACAACGCTTCGATAAAAGTAGGCAGGCTATCCTCCCGCGCCCTCTTCACAGCCCTTTCGACGGCATCCTTGACGGCGAGAACGTCCATGCCGTCCACTTGCTCCGCCGCCATGGCGTAGGCGGAGGCCTTGCGCCACACCTCTTTCTGGGCCGAGGTCTTGGAGACCGGAGTTCCCATCTCGTATTGGTTGTTGATGCAAAGTACGATCACAGGAAGCTGCCACAGTTGCGCCAGGTTCATGGACTCATTAAAAGCGCCGATGTTGGTGGCCCCCTCGCCTGTGGAGCTGATGACGATCTCTTTTCCCCCGCGGTATTTTATGGCGAAGGCCACGCCCACGGAGAGAGGTAATTGCCCTCCCACGATGGCATGGCCGCCCATAAAACGCACACTGGTGTCAAAGAGGTGCATAGAGCCTCCTCGCCCCTTAGAGCACCCTGTCTCTTTGCCGAAAAGCTCCGCCATCACCGCCCGAGCCGATACGCCTCGGGCCAGGGCGTGGCCGTGGTCTCTGTAGTAGGTGAATACGTAGTCCTCTGGCTCCAGGGCGGAGTAGGCCCCGACAATACACGCCTCTTCTCCGTTGTTGAGGTGGCAATAGCCTCCGATCTTGGCCCGAGTGTACATCTCGTTGACCTTCTCCTCAAAGAGGCGGATGCGGAGCATCTGATGGTGAAGCTCAAGCAGCTCTTCACGGCTGTGCTGGGTCAGGTTTACAAACGTCTCTTTAGTGACCAAAGAAGTACCTTTCGACGATGGATCATGGAAACATAATTTCAGCATCTATCATACTATAAGCCCACTGAGGTGTCATATATCGCCCAATGAGTAGGGGCGTCCCGACCTGTCGGGACGCCCCTACGTCTGTTCCTTGCTCTTCGCGGCCTCAATCTGTAACGTTATGATCTGTCTAAGCTGGGGGTCCACCGTCAAAGAGAGCGCCCTCTCGAAGTCTCTTCTAGCCTCCACCCGCTCTCCTAGCTCCATTCGGATGAGGCCGCGATTGAAGTAGGCCTGAAGGTCTGTGGGATTGAGCTCCAAGACCTTGCTCAGGTCGGTCTCGGCCTGGCGATATTCCCCCAAGTCAGCGTACGCCAATCCTCTATGATAGTAGGCCTCGACGAACACGGGGTTCAGCTCCACGGCGGCGGAGAAGTCCTCTATCGCCGACTTATAATCACCTTGGCCAGCGTGAAGCGCGCCACGGTTATAGCGGGCTAGAAAGCTCCCAGGGTCTAGCTCCAAAGCTTGAGCGTACTCGGTGAGGGCTTGGTCAAAAAGACCCTGCTGAGCGTACACCAGACCTCTCTGGATGTGGTCATCGGATTGAGTCAAGATTCTGCCTCAGGAGCAATCGTCCATACTGCTTGCCACCAGGCGCTTCAGACGACCACCAGCAACGCAGAGGATGAAAATGATTAATGGCCCTTTGACAGGCTCTGTCGAACCATGAGCCTTACTAAGTAACCCGATGTGCAAGTTTTGATTAGTGTCCGCGTCCTTCCCAAAGAAGGGCGAGCTATTCCCCGCTCCCTCCCCCTTTTAGGGGGAGGTTAGGTGGGGGTCCGCTTTTGAGGAGGGCCGACCCTCCCCTAACCCCTCCCTGCGAGGGAGGGGAACTCACCGAACCTCCACATAGTAGGGAGCTATATAAACTCGCGCACGGAGTCCCGACCTGTCGGGACAAGGCGGACAGGCAACGCCGCTGCTCGCATTTTCGCGCTAATGACATTTTCCCTGAACAGTTAACCACTGACTGAATCATAGACCAACAACACAGTTACGCGCCAACACATGGATTGACGTGGTGGTTCATTTTAACGTATAATTGGTGAATTTACATCTGCCTGTAATAGGGCCTGCTGTGATCCACATCATAGACAATAGAAAGCGTCTCAGCTAAACTTTAGTTGTGGATGTAACAAACTTGCGAAGGTGGGGGATTATAACCTAACATTCAAGAGCAAAATTAAATAACTGTGGGGGCTAAGAACCTCCCCCTATTGATCCCTGGACGCCTAGGGGGGGAGGGGAGCCAATGGCGTAACCGACCACAATATTGTGCCAGTGCGGCATAAATGTGGTCGGTATTTATATTTTTCACTATTGGTCTATTGGTGGTCGTATATGGCCGAGATTTATAAGCACATTATATCCCGGGTGTTGCCAGGAGCAGCCGTTCTTTTGCTCCTGTTAGCCGTCTCCTCATCTGACCATTCAACGGCCGGGGCAAGACCCATGGCTGTGGCCGTTGGTTTTGTGAAGACCATAGGCACCAACACCAACAAGACGACTACCACCAGTATCGCCGTCACAGTTCCGGCGGCGGGAGTGGCCGCGGGCAACAGCGTGATCGTCACCTTCGCGATGGACGACCAGACGGGAACAGTCAGTTGCGCCGATACTCAATTGAACCCTTACGCCGTGGACGTGGACATTGGCGGCGGTGCGGGGACTGGGAATGTCCGCACCGTCATCTGCTCCGCCCACAACGTAACCGCCCTGGTGAGCACCAATACCATCACCGTCACCCACCCCTCGTCCGCGGCGGAGGCGGTCAGCGCGCAGGAGTTTTCAGGTCTGGTGAAGAAATCAGCCCTGGACAAGACCGCCAGCGCCTCTGGCACCAGCACAACCCCCAGCTCCGGCAATACCCTCACTACTACTATGGCTAACGAGCTGCTCGTCGGCGCGATAGGAGCGGAGGGCCCCGTGGAGGATACCTTCACTGCAGGCGCGAGCTACACCGCCGGGCCACCCACCGAGGCGGGCACAACCGGTAACCCGGCGGCAGGCAACATCACCATCAACCCGGAGTACCGGATAGTCTCGGCCACCGGGACCTACTCCGCCGACGGAACTATCACCAGCCGCGACTGGCGGGCGGCCGTCGCGACCTACCGCAACCACGACTGGGAGTCCTACAACGATTCGGGGCGAACAGCCCAGGACGACGACTTCGCCTCCGGGCAGAACACCGTTTACATGCGGGGCAACGGCTACGACGTGGCAGGCAACTACGCTATCGGCTTCTATGACGCCAGCGGCACCAAGCAGTGCACGGAGAGCATAGACCCCGCCGGCACCCTGGACAGCTCCTGCACCTTCTGGACAGGAACGGCGGGAACCTGGCGCGCCGTCACCTTCGAGCCCGGAACATCTGCTCCCGCTCTTTACACCTCCATCGACACCCCAGCGGAGCAGCGCACCAACAACGTGGTCTCCGACGACACCTTCACGGTGCAGGCGGCGGCTATTCTGCCAGAGATCCCGAGTGTTGTGGCTTCGATAGTGGTGGGCCTGTCAGTGATGGCTACTTTCCTTTGGTTTCGTCGTAAGTAGCAAAAGCTACGTCGAAGACTCGATCCGGCGAGAGGCGGGATGGTCATGGTTAACACATACACGCTGCCTAGTTATTACACATTAAAAAGTGGTGAGATGTGATGTAGTTCACTGCTTTTTATAGTTTTATATGTCATAATTATTTTAGTGAAATAAATAACATATTAGTGATGGTGACGAACAACAGTGTCAAGACTTAACTCTCAGCCAAGGTGTCGGCGTTCTTCCCAGTACGGAAGGCCTACGCTCGCCTTGTTAACAGCCCTACTGGCCGGCTGCCTAACAGTAACATTACTATGGGTATTTTCTGCCGGCCGCGCCTCCGCCGCGGGAGCCGTCTCCATCACCCGTACCTTCCAACCCGCCGAAACGACCGGAGTGGACACCTATGTGAGCCAGATAGCTCCCACCACAAACTTCGCAACAAACGCGTCGGTAATCGTTAGCGGGCATTCCAAAGCCGGAGAGGCAGATATCCGTCGCAGTATTCTACAGTTCAATGACATCGCGAACATACCCAACGGCTCCACGGTGTCTTCGGCCACCCTCTCCGTGTACGACGCCATTCCGGGCACAGGTACCCGCACCGTGAACGCCCACTACATCACCTCTAACTGGGTCGAGTCCACCGCCACCTATAACAGCCCGCCCACCTTCAACGCCACGGCTACAAGCTCTACCACAAACCCAGCCCCGGCCTCCCCCGCTTTCATGAACTGGACGGTGACCACCGATGTCTCCGCCTTCGTGGGGCAGACTCTTACCAATTACGGCTGGCTGCTGAAGGATAACGCTGAGACTCACACGGGCCAAATTACCACTTGCACCAACACCTTCGACAGCGCCAGTGGGGCTACGGCCACCAACCGGCCCAAGCTGGCCGTCACCTTCCAAGCGGTCTGGGACTCCTACAACGACTCCGGCCGCACCGCCCAGGACGACGACTTCAGTTCTGGAGAGAATACGGTTTACATGAAGGGGACGGGTTACAATCTGGGAGGAAGCTACGTTATCGGCTATTACGACGCCAGCGGAGATAAGCAGTGCGCGGAGAGCGTAGCCGCCGCCAGCGGGACTCTGAACAGCTCCTGCACCTTCTGGACCGGAGCGGCTGGCTCATGGAACGCTGTGACCTTCGAGCCGGGTGTATCGGCCCCTGCGACTTACGCGTCCATCAGTTCAGATACCCACAAGGTGATTGGGAACGACACTCTTACGGTACAGGCCGCAGCCATTCTTCCGGAGCTTCCCAGCGTTGTGGCTTCGATAGTGGTGGGCCTCTCAACGGTAGCTGTATACCATTGGTTTCATAGTAAATCACAAAAGCTAAGAGGTGGGATGGCTCATGATTAAAATGAAGGTCGTGTCCATGCTCTCTATACTCCTGCTAGGTTTTATAATTGTGGCGACTATGCAACGGAGCCTGATGGGTGGTCCTACTACCTCCACGACCCCAGAACAGCCCGCCCGAGAGGCAGCACAGATAAACCTGCTGACAGTCAATAACGAGTTGGTCTTGAAAGTGGTTCTACAGAACTTGGGGAAAGAGGTGGGGGAATACCGCATCGAGGTCTCAGTAGATGGTGTCCAGAGCCGAGACGAGTCCATACTTCGGGCCTATGCCACCTACTCGTACACCCACCATATCTACCCTCAGCAGCTCACGGATGGAGTTGTGGCCGTTACCGTATATAAGAGGGGGGAATCCCTTCCCTTGGATCAGATGACCTATAGGGTTCGGGAGGGCGCATCATGATCCTTGTAAGAGCCCTAAACGTGACAAATCAGGCACAGAGCCTCCGGGCGGGACATTTCCTCCCGATCTACATCATATTTGGCACCGCGGCGGCCAACTTCGTCTTTTCCTACCTGAATGTGGGCTACGGCATTCTCATCAGTCTGGGGCTAGTGGTATCGGTGTATTTGATTATGGGGGCCGCGCCTTTAAGCCCACCCGCCCTTCGCGCTGCCGAATCTCTTGTCCTGACCCCCATGTACATGCTGCTCACCTCCAGCCTGCCCTGGTTCGTTATCGACCAGCAGTACCTTTTACCCGCCGTGTACTCCGTCATTCTAGCTCTCATCGCCTGGCACGCTTACCGTCGAGGAATGTTCCTGCCCAACTTCAGGGAATGGGGCTTTACGTGGCGTAGAGCAGGACAGTTTATTGTGTTAGGGCTAATTTTAGGCATCCCTACCGGGGTAGTGGAGTACCTGATCCTGACGCCGTCGCCAGCTACCCCCGGGTTTGAGCTCACCTACTTCCTGCGGGATGTCCTTTATATGTTCGCATTTGTAGCCGTGGCTGAGGAGGTTTTGTTCCGAGGCATGATCCAGAAGGACCTTTGTGAATATTTAGGGCCTTGGATGGGAATCTTTCTCACAGCCCTCTTTTTTTCCATAATGCACATGACCTGGCGATCGGTCCCGGAGCTCTTCTTCACCCTGGGAGCAGGACTATTCCTGGGTTATTTCAGATGGAAGAGTGGAAGCTTGATTGGTCCTCTGGCATGGCACGGGACCAACAATGTGGTCTTGGTGGCGGTGATGCCCTATCTGTTGAGGTTACAACCACATCTTGATACCCTTCCTTTACCTTAAAGATGCAGGCACAACTTATGACGTACATGGAATCGATGATTCAAAAAGTGTCCAATAGGCCAAACCGGGAAACAAGGGTGGCCCTGTGGCTCATTCTCACAGGAGCCCTCTCTGTTGCGTTTTTTAGACCTTCAGTAGCAGCCCTACTACAGCCTCTACTCTCTCCAGGGCAGGTTATACAGGGACATTTATCTCCGTGGATAGCGCTAGCCCTCAGCTCATGGCTCCTGTGGACGAGGCGGAAGGAGTTGTGGGAGCAGATGGATAGATTTCCGGGACTTCCCTACGTATTAGCAGGTACAGGTATAGTGGCAGTCTCCTGGGCAACACCTGAGCCAGCCCCGGTATTTCTCGTAGGTTTGGGGCTCTTTTCAATGATCTTTGGCCGGGCAGCCTATGCGCCCATGATATTGATTGGGGCATATCTCACCGTCTTAACCTTCCCTTTCCTAATCTCCCAATACGCCGAAGGCCCTTACAGCGCCGCGGCAGCCTTACCGGTAAGTTGGGCGCTAAATCTCCTTGCTTATCCCATAGCCATATCTGGAACTAACTTTAATCTTCCTCTAGCCTCAGGAGAACGGATATGGGTAGCTGTCAACTCTGCCTGCGCTGGACCTACAACTATGGCCCTATTTCTATCCCTGTTCACCTTCATGATATTGGATAGGCCGTTGCCACGCCATTGGGCAATAGTCACCCTCCTGGTAGGCTTAGCAGGAACATGGCTACAGAATCTTATAAGGATAACTCTTGTACTGCTTGCGGGGTATTATTTCGGCAGGGATGGTCTACAGACTGCCCACGAATATTTGAGCTATATTCTCTTTCCCCTGTGGTATATGGGTTTCGTTTTGTTCTATTTGCGGCAAATTCCCTCTGTAAAGATACAAGTACCTTCAATGGCCAGGACTAATGCGCGCATTAGCTGAGGACAACATGGTATCGAGTAGGCGGGATCCACGGCTACGGCTTGTGGTAATATGGCTCGCTATTATAGCTGCTTTAGCCTTCTGGATGGGCTCTGCTCCATACCAGGACCCAATGCGGTTTACAGTGCTACCTCAGGTGCCCAGAATTGGAGAGCCACTGTCGCTCACATTGGAATTAAGCGGAACAAAGGACGTAGGGCAAGCGTTCCAATTTGAATTGTACGCGAATGGTAAGCTGGTCCAGCAGGGAAGCGGCCACGTGCTGCCCGGGGCTCACAGGCGATACACCCATTCGTACCCTTACACTTTGGGCAGGGGACAACAGGCCACCTTTTACGCCAAAGCAATAATTGATGGTCGTGAGTTTTCTAAGGTGGTGGCGCTGCCGCCTTATCCACCTCAAGTGTGGTCTAGTTTCGTCTCCTTTGCATCTTTCTCCACATCTATGATGGGGTCTATATCCACCTCTGTGGTATATGGGACTAATTTTAAGCCCAGAATGGGGTTCAATGTGGGACTAGCAGTCGTACTGGTTCTTCTGAGCCTATCTGTTTTTCAAGAGCTAACGTACCCCCTGCAATCAGAAGGGCGGAAGTCTGGTCTTCTCCAAATCCACACAAGGTTCCAAGAGTTGTTGATCCCACTCCTCATCGTCTTCCTCGGTATTGCCTACACCTTGATGGTCCTCAAGATTTAATCCGTAAGGCCCATCAAGAAGGTTGTCTAAAGAACTTTGTGAAAAGAATGACAAAGGCGACTTTTGCCTTTGTCATTCTTTAAGTTTGCACCTTAGGCACCCCTAATCGCCATTACTTTGTAGGTTTTTAATTGTGGTTCCAGAGTTCATCGACTCCTCATCCTGGGCTGGAACAGTACGGCTGCCGACAAGCCAATAAGGTTCCAAGAGTTATTGATCCCACTCCTCATCGTCTTCCTCGGGATTGCCTACACCTTGATGGTCCTTAAGATTTAATCCGCAAAGCCCAGCAATAATTTTTCTGAAAAATAACTTTGTGAAAAGCTTGACAAAGGCAGCCATTGCCTTTATCATTCTTAAGGTTTGCAGCGAAATCACCCTAATCGTCATCACCCTGATAGGTTTTTAACTATGGTTCCAGAGTTTATCGACTCCTCATCCTGGGCTGGAATAGCACGGTTACTTACAAGCCTGTGGGGTTTCGCCTTTTCCTGGGTTACATTCGCTCTCTCTATGCTTTTAGCCCAGGGCATCATCCCATCTCTGGTAACTAGCCATCACATTCCAGCCCGGTTCCAATCAGTACGGCCTATTTTCTACATCGTTAGTCTCGTCGGATTCATGGGAGCCCTCTTTTTCATGTACAACGCCATAGCCCATCTATCTTTTATATACGGAATTTGGGACCGTAGAGCCATCTAGTTCAGACATCACACCAGGCACTGAAGCAGAAATATCTAACGGCTAATTAAGAGGACCAGGGTTGATCAAAGCATTTATCGGAATAATAGCGTTGGCAGCAGTCGCCATAGGCGGCTTCTTAGTAGTCAGTGTCAACATACCGGTCGCCAAAGGGCCAGTACAGCCCATAGCCTTTAGCCACGTTCCCCACGTCAAGGACGCCAAGATTGAGTGTGAGTTCTGCCATCGCAACGTGAGAAAGGGGGCCGCCGCCACTGTTCCCGCCGTTGAGCAATGCATGGCTTGCCACAAGGTGGTAAAAGGCCCCGCAAACGGCGCAGAGAACCCTGAGATACTGAAGCTGCGGGCTGCCTGGGAAGGCCAAGAGGTTATTAACTGGGTTCGGGTACACAGGCTTCCTGACCATGTCCAGTTTGTTCACGAGCCCCATATCAGAAGACTTGAGGCTCACTTTGGGAGCGTGGAGCGTGTCTGTCAGGAATGCCACAGCGACGTGGGAAGTATGCAGCGGGTCAGGCAGGTGCGTATCTTGAACATGGGCGATTGCATCTCCTGCCACCGGAACCCGCCCGATGGCAAAAGGGCGGCTCCCACCGACTGCACTATATGCCATAAGTAGTGTTACCTTTATAATATAAGGCGCAACGGATTATGGAACTTACAAGACGAGCCTTTCTCAAGTTAATGGCCACCTCCTCGGCGGGGATGGTCATATTTAACGGATGCCGAGTCCCCCAGCGGGAGCTGCTAATGCAGAGCCCCCTAAGAATGCCCGAAGACATGGTCACCGGCCTAGACAACTGGTACTCCAGTATCTGCCGCCAGTGCCCCGCAGGATGCGGCATAGTAGTTCGGGTTATGGAGGGCCGCGCCAAGAAGATAGAAGGTAACCCCGACTATCCCGTCAATCAGGGAAAGCTCTGTGCCCGAGGCATCTCTGGAGTGCAGGTCCTTTACCACCCTGACCGAATTCGCGAACCGATGAAGCGCACCGGCCAACGGGGAAGTGATACTTTCAAGCCAATCACCTGGGATGAAGCTCTGGATGAGCTAGGGGGTAGGCTTAAGGAACTCCGGACCGCTGGTAACGCGCGATCAGCGCTTATGGTAACAGAGCCCCTAAGAGGCCACCTGGCATTAGTAGTAGATCGTTTCGTATCGGCCTATGGAGGCAAGCGAATGGCCTTTGAGGCCTTGGATCAGACCACTGTATACACTGCACTGAAGAACGTCTTTGGCCAAGATATGGCGCCAGACTTTGACATACAGAACAGCCGGTATATCCTGTCCTTTGGGGCGGACTTCTTGGAGACTTGGCTCTCGCCAGTGCGCTACTCCCGAGGGTATGGAGAGTTCCGTCAGGGTCGGCCCGACAGCCGTGGGACTCTGGTTCAGATAGAGCCTCGCTTTTCTACCACTGGCGCCAGCGCCGACGAGTGGGTTCCCATTCGCCCCGGCACCGAGGGCCTGCTGGCCCTAAGCATGGCCCAGGTCATAATTTCTGAGGGACTAGGCGACTCTGCCGCTGCCGCGGCACTGACCGGTGGCGCTGGGGCCAGCGCCCTAAGCGCATATTCCCCGGAGACAGTGTCTGCAAAGACAGGGGTGCCAGCGGAGCGCATAAAGGAGCTATCTAGGGCCTTTGCTCGCCAGAGACCCAGTCTGGCCATTGGGGGGACATACGCCGCAGCGCATACTAACGGCGTGGCCAACCTAACAGCTATATACGCTCTGAACTTCTTAGTGGGAAGTGTGGGAACGCCTGGCGGTGTGCTTCTCAATCCCCAACCGCCTTTGGAAACGGTGGCGGCACCAATCGCCGCTAACACCATCGCCCAGTGGGAGGATGCCGCAAAAGGGATCATCAGCGGGGCAAGTCCTGTAAACTTGTTGATGGTACACGGGGCCAACCCCAGTCACGGACTTCCCGGTTCCCTTAAATTTGATGAAGTCTTGAGTAAGGTGCCCTACATAGTAAGTTTCTCCAGCTTTATGGATGAGACTACAGCCCACGCCGACCTCATACTACCCGACCACACTTACCTTGAGTCTTGGGGTGACGATGCACCCAATCCTGGGCCTGGATACCAGGTCTTAGGCATCCAGCAACCAGTAGTGAATCCCCTATATACCACTAGAGCCTTTGCCGATGTTCTCCTCACCATCGCCGAGGAAATTGGGGATGATACCCGCCAGGCCTTGCCCTGGAATACCTTTCACGATTTGCTGAAGGAACAGGCCGGGGAGCTTTACAAGCTCAACCGAGGTTCTGTCAAGGCGCCAGATGTGGAAACCTTCTGGATAGGGCTCTTGCAGCGAGGCGGCTGGTGGGATACTCAGTCCGGGTCTACAGCCCCAAGACCTCAACCTCCAGTCCTGCCTACCCGAATGTCAGAGCCAGAGTTCTCAGGATCAGAGAGAGAGTACCCGTACAACTTGGTTCTCTTCCCATCCATTTCTTTAACCGACGGCCGCGGGGCTAATCTGCCCTGGCTCCAGTCCACCCCTGATCCGCTGACGACAGTTATGTGGCAGACTTGGTTGGAGATGAATCCTCGTACCGCTAGTCAGGTTGGAGTAGCTGAGGGAGACGTAGTAGTCGTTGAATCCCCTCACGGCAGGCTGGAGGTGCCAGTATACATCCTTCCTGCAATCCCCCCGGATGTGGTGGCAATGCCGCTAGGCCAAGGACACACCTCCTATGGCCGATGGGCGGAGGCTAGGGGCGTGAACCCCTTGTCTATAGTAGCTCCTATGAGAGAGGCTACAACAGGATCCCTAGCGTGGGAAGCCACCAGGGTTCGGGTTACCAAAACGAGTAAGAAGCACAAACTGCCTAAGCTGGAGGGCACCGTGCCCGCAATTGAGCAGGAAGAGTTCCCAATAGCGCAAGTGACACCAGCGTAGAGATCGTCGCGGAGATAAACCTATGGCCCAAGAGTTCCAGTGGACAATGGTTGTAGACATCGACAGGTGTACAGGCTGTCAGGCCTGTGTGGTGGCCTGTTACTCGGAAAACAACATGCCCCTTAACACCGAAGATATCGTGGACCAACATCGCACCCGCACATGGATCCGCATAGAGCGTTACTGGGAGGGGGAATACCCCAACGTAAAGGCTAAATTCATCCCCGTCCTATGTCAACACTGTAATAACGCTCCCTGTGAGCCGGTGTGCCCCGTATATGCCACTTACCACAATAGTGAGGGCCTCAACGTCCAGATCTATAATCGGTGCGTAGGCACCCGCTACTGTATCAACAACTGTCCCTACCATGCCCGCTACTTCAACTTTTGGGAGCGGCCACTCCCTGAGCCCATGAACAGCTATTACAGCTCTGACGTAACAGTTCGGACTAAAGGGGTGACGGAGAAATGCACTTTCTGCGTTCAGCGTATTCGTAGGGGGCAACGGGAGGCTGCCAGAGACGGCCGGGAGATTAAGGATGGGGACATTCAGCCAGCCTGCGCTCAGGCCTGCCCAACTAACGCCCTAGTGTTCGGCAACCTTAAGGACCACAATAGCAAGGCGTCAAAGCTTTCCGAGAACAAACGTCACTACAAGCTCAGCGAGGAGTTGGGCACGGATCCGTCGGTAACATACTTAAAGAAGATAGATACCCATGCAAGAGCGACATAACGGCCACCAACAGGGAGCCACGGAGAAGCTGTGGGTTCCTGCTACCATTGAATCCTTCAGGGAGCTAAATGGCGGTGTTCTGGAGAGACTCCAGAGCGCCGGGTCCGGATTTCAGCTAGCCGTGGCAGTCTCAGGCGGATTGTTTCTGTTAGGAATACTGGGCTTTATTATGCGGCTGCAAGGGGGGTTCGAGGACCGGGCCGCCTGGGGCTACTATGCAACCGTCTGGGTATTTCTCTTCACCACAGTTCAGGCCGCTCCCGTAGTAGCCGTGGCCACAAGGCTCGCTAAGGGGCACTGGCGAAGGCCCCTTAGTCGGACGGCTGAGATCTGTGCTGTAGTTGGTCTCTTTAACCTAGTGCTTTATCTACCGCTATTGGCTCTAATGCCTCCGCGGGAGGGGCGAAGCAGCATGTGGTTCGACTGGCCCATCCCTGGAGGGCCAGTGTTCTGGGACTTCCTCTCTGTAGTGTTCCTGACCCTGTGCGGCGTGGGGCTGCTCTATCTATCAGCGTTGCCAGATTTTGCTCTACTCCGAGACCACACCACCGGGAGACGCCGATCACTGTACTCCTTTTTGGCCCACGGCTGGGTTGGAACAAAGCACCAGTGGAAGATGACCACCGCTTTGTTGAACGTCCTGGGGCCTTTTTACCTTATGATGTATGTGTTCACCAGTTCCATGATAGCCATGGACTACTCTATGAGCCTGGTGCCAGGGTGGCACGACGCCATTTACCCTGCCTTCCACACTATAAAGGGGTTACAGGGCGCTGTGGCCACTACTCTTATAGCTATGTGGCTCTTAAGGCGTTTCGGTGGTCTAAAGAGATACCTGGGCGAAGACCAGTTCTGGGGGCTTAGTAAGCCGCTCTTGGCCCTTACCCTCCTCTGGTTCTACCACTGGTGGGCTACATTCATCACATTCTGGTACGGTAGGCTTGAAGGTGAGCGGCAAGTGCTACAGCTTCTTATGTTCGGCCCATACTTTG
>JAENIT010000080.1 GCA_016844365.1 Dehalococcoidia bacterium | reverse complement strand
CGCTGGCCTCGGCAGCGCCCTTTCCTCCACGGCCTTGGGCCCTGCGATTATTTGAGGGGGTGGTTGAGTGGTTGGTTCCATTATTGCGGTTGCGGATATAACGAGTAGCTATATACACTCCAGCGGCAACCAGGACCGACGGGCCAAGCCACAAAAGGCCGTTACGAGTCGCGGGGACGCCGTTCCTTAGGAGGGAGGGTTCTGGCTCTGGCTCAGCCACCGCCTCTCTTTCTACTGTGGCCCCGGGCTTTTCTTCTTCCACCGGTGCCAGCACTTCCGCCTGCACCGGCGGCTCCTCTCGGAGCTTGGGAGCGAAGATGGCGATTATGGAGGCCACTACCAGTCCTACGGTCGTGTAAGCGGTGACGGTGTTAGGCGCTCCATAGCGGTCGATGAGGAAGCCCATGGGCACCTGGCCTAGAGGCTGAAAGCCCTGCTCCATACTCTGTAAGGCGTTAACCCTGCCCCGCATATCCTCCCGGGACCAGAGTTGCAACAGGGTAGTGTTGAGAGTAGAAGCGAAGGAGAGGCAGATTCCTACCAGTAGAAGGCAGGCAAATCCAAACCAGATATTGGTCTGACGGGAGAATATAAGTACCATCAGATGCCAGCCCAGAAGCGCTACGATCATAGCGGTCCCTTTGCCTCGGAAGTCGCCTAGGGACGCTACGAGTAGGGCCCCTGGTATGGCGCCAATGCCCGCGGCTGAAGCTAGGAGGCCGTAGCAGGAAGCCCAGTTCTCCCTCCCGGCGCAAAACACATCCCTGGCAAAGACCGGTAGGTATTGAAGGTAGGGGAGCAGCAACAGGGGTCTCACCGTGTTGATGAGAAGAAGAGCGAGAATTGCGTGGTTGCTATAGGCGTAGCGGATGCCCGCAGCGAAGGTCCTAAAAAAGGGTTCTCTTATTCTGGCGCGGGGTCGCCCTGCGGAGGGAGAGATCATCATGGTGAAGATGGCGGAGACTCCCTTCACTACCGCCAGAATAAAGAAACAGTAGGCCACCCCAAAGAAGCCGATGACTGCCCCCGCCAGGTTGGGACCCATAACGCGGCCGAAGCTTTGAACCATGGACTGGAGGGAGTAAGCGTTGGCTGCGGTTTCACGGCTACTGACGTCGTACACAAAGGCCTGGCGAGCCGGCTGGTTCATGCCGTTAAATAGCGCCTCTAGTATGACGAAAACGTAGTAATGCCAGACCTGTACTTGTCCAGTTAGAACCAGTCCTGCAAGCACGGTTGCCTGCGTAGCGCTGCCCAGGGTTACTATCACTACAATCAGGCGGCGGCTGAAACGGTCGGCGAGGACGCCCGCTATCGGGGCGGCGATTAGGCCAGTGACACCTCGGAGGGCAGAAATGAATCCGATTTGCCTAGCTTTCCCCGTGGTCAGAAGGACAAGGTAGTTCAGCCCTATATTTTGGAACCACTGGGCCAGCCCCAAGCCCAGCGAGCTCAGGAGGAGAAAGCGAAAATCCCTATACTTCAGGGAGACAAAAGTACGAGCAAAAAACTGTGTCAACTGAGGTTCCCCGGTCACTACTCCTTTTAAGGCCTCCGAGCGCCTACACTGTATCACCACAAAGGGTGTTAGTCAAAAAGTTGTTAACTGTTAAGTCTAGCCGAACATTTAGCAAGCATGTATATCGGCCTCATAGATGCTGTTGTGTATCATTATCATGCCGTGGGAAGATGAATCACCTTGGTGACGCAGCTATTCTACTGCATGTCCACTAGAATAACCTGGGGCCCCTTCACATTTGGACCTCCGGTTGAGGGTTTACAAGGTTGTAGGAGGAGTGGGGGTTAATTTGGTAGGCTAGCGGCCTTTTGGTCTCTTAAATAGGCTACTCAACATGGAACGGACCTCTTGGCCATTACGAGGGAAGTGGCCGGGGGATGCTTTGTCATTCGCGCCGTTGTGCCTGTTGAAAAGGCCACCGTTTGCTAGATTTCTCCATATACTAGGTATACTAGGTATACCGTTGGCCTCGGCAGCGCTCTTTCCTCCACGGCCTTGGGCCCTGCGATTATATGAGGGGGTGGTTGAGTGGTTGGTTCCATTATTGCGGTTGCGGATATAACGAGTAGCTATATATACTCCAGCGGCAACCAGGACCGACGAACTGAACCACACGAAGCCTCGACGGGGAGCAGTAGCCCCATTCTGTTCAAGGACGGGCTCAGCATCTAGCATTGGCATAACCGCTGCTGGCTCCCTTTCAGCGACAGCAGCGAGCTTCCGCTCTTCTGCGGGCGCCGGCTCCTCCTCCATTTCCGAAGGGGGCTCCCGGCGGATCTGGGGGGCTATCAGGGCTATGACGATAGTTGTGAGGGCTGCGGCGCTAGCAAAAGCGCCAACGGTGTTCTGCGGCCCGAATCGGTCGATGGCGAAGCCCATTGGCAGGGATCCTAAAGGTGTAAGGCCCTGCTCCATGGCCTGGAGGGCCATAACCCGTCCCCGCATGTCGTCCCGAGACCAGAGCTGTAGCAGGGTATTGGTTAGAGTAGTGGCGATAACGAAGAAGACCCCAGCGATGAGTAGACAAGCCCAACCCCACCATATAAAGTCCATACGAGTAAAGAGGAACACCATCACCATATAGCCCAGGATGCCTATGATCATAGTCTTCCCCCTACCCTTAAAGTTCCCCAGGTAGGCGATTAGAAGGGCTCCTGGTATGGAGCCGAAGGCTAGTCCTGAGGCTATGAGGCCGTACCCGGCGGCCCAGCCCCTACCAACCATACCGTCTAGGAAACTGATTCCGGTGGCCCACCCTGCGCTCCCTCTTTCTGGCGCGTAGAAGACGTCCTTGGCGAAAACAGGCATATACCCCACATAGGGCATGATCAATAGCTGCTTGGCGGAGTGTATGAAAAGGATGGCCAGGATGACGTGGTCGGTCAGGGCGTAGCGTATTCCTTCTACAAAGGTCTTTACATACGATTCAGACTTTCTAACCCTGGATCTGCCGGCGGAGGAAGCGATCATTACGGTAAAGAGGGTGGATGTCACCTTCATCACTGCCAAAGCGATGAAGCAGTAGCCAACTCCAAAGACTCCGATAACCACCCCTGCCAGGTTGGGGCCCATAATACGGCTGAAGTTCTGGACGATGGCATTTAATGAGTAAGCGTTAGTGGCAGTCTCCCTGGTATTTACATCGTAGACGAAGGCCATCCGCGCTGGCTGGTTGATGCTATTAAACATAGCTTCCAGGATGATGAAGGCGTACAAATGCCACACCATAGCCATGTTGTTCAGCACTAGAAAGGCTAGAACGGTGGCTTGGGTGGCGCTGCCCATGGTGGCTACAATTATCACCAGGCGGCGATTGAAGCGATCTGAAAGTACCCCGCCTATAGGAGCGGCTACAAGGGCCGTTATACCGCGGAGGGTGTATATAAAGGCGAGTTGCTTGGCCTGGCCTGTGGCCTCATAGACCAGGAATCCCATGCCTATCTGCTGGAACCACTGGCCCATCCCAAGCCCCAATGAGCTTAGGAGGAGGAATCGGAAATCCCGATACTTTAAGGATACGAAGGTGCGAGTAAAGAACTGCATACTGGCGCTTTCCCTAAAGTTATAAAGAACTCTCCCCTCGAAGACTTCGAGACGCCTACACTGTAGCACCACTTCATGGTTACGTCAACGGAAAATATCGTCAGCCGCTACATTATTTCTCATACTCCCTATAAGTAGAGCGCCGCGAGTCTCGCTTCCTGCTCGGGGACCAGTATCCCGCTGGCCCGCAGCCACTGGTAGGGTATCTGCGCCTGATCCCAGCGCCGCACGAGCTTGCCGTTCACGACCTCCTTGCCCACCAGGTGCAGGACTGGTTGAAACAGGTTGTAGCACACTCAGAGCTGGTCAAAGCCCCTAAGCGAACGGATTCTCAGGCTGAGGCGTCCGACAGTACCAAATAGACTCCCTAAAGTCTTCGCCAGCTAAAGGGCGGAGCACTCTACCGCGCTCGCACCACCACTAGCTTGTCCACCCCGGACTCGGCTCCCCACACCTCACCGGGGCGGCCCAGAATCTGACGCACGTTGGCCGGCGAGCTGGGCAGCGGAAAGCTCTCGAAAGCCTCTCGATTGGGATCAAAGCGCACCATCGCGTTGGCCCCGAAGTCGCTGAGCCATACCATGTCCTGGTCATCCACGTACACCGCGTAGGGTTGGGGGCGATCTCCCGGTCCGCCTAAGGCGGACCATTCTCGCCACTGCTCCTTTGCAGGATCGTACATCGCCAGTTGGCCCGCGTTCCACTCGCTCACCCAGAGGCGGCCCTTGGAGTCGGGCCAGACCCGCCGCGCCCCCTGGCGAGGAGTGGGCGGCTCCAAGACCGTCGCTTTACCCGTCTCCAGATCAATGCGGGCGATATGGCTGCCGGCTAGGGAGGCGTAATATACTGATCCATCGGGCGCGGTGGAGATGCCGTAGGGGCCTTCTCCTCGAGGGGCGCTGAACACCTCCACCTGACCCTTAGCCGGATCCAAGCGGCCGTACACGCCCCTCTGGCCAGTGAACCAGAGGACGCCCCGGCGGTCGAAGGTGGCGGTGTTCAGGTTGGCGTTCCCAGCGTCCGAGGGCAAGGGGTAACGTTTCACCTCCTCCGTCAGAGGGTCAACTCGGACTCCCCAACTCCACGGAGCCCTGGGCGGTGTACCAGACGCTCCCGTCCGGCGCGGGGGCGACGTCGTGGGGACGGGAGCCCCGAGGCACCGGGTACTCCTGTAATACTGGCTGGCTGGCCCCCACCCTCGGCGTAGTCGTCCGCGATGCCTGGGCTATCTCAGTTGGTGTGGCTGTGACGACGGCGGGTTGGGATTGGGCCTCCGGCTTTTCGGAGATGTCAGATGATGGGAACAGCGTAGCCAGTCTCTGGCAGCCGATGAACAATACCCCGATGAGAAGGGCGTACCCAAAGGTCAATACCCTCAGTTTTCTCTCTCTTATCACGCAAGGCTCCCCCTTAAAGAATGGCGCTTCAGGCTTTTCGCTGGTTAAGGCGACCCCTCTCGCACTGCGCGGAAATCCAGTTTAATGTTCCCGGCCATTTAGTAGGGGCGTAGGTTCGACAAGCTCTCCGCGCACGGAGTCCGCAAGGCGGACACTACAAGTATAGCAATACGCCCCTACCGATATACGCCCCTACGATTTCACGCCTGCTCCCTGCCGCCGTAACACCTCGCGCAGGTACTGGCCGGTGTAGCTGGCCTCCACCTCCGTCACCTCCTCAGGAGTGCCCGTGGCCAGTACCCAGCCGCCAGCGTCGCCGCCGCCAGGCCCCAGGTCGATGATGTGGTCGGCGTTCTTGATCAGGTCCATGTGGTGCTCGATGAGGATGACGGAGTTCCCCGCATCTACAGCGCCGCGACATCGTGGAAGGAGAGGCCGGTGGTCGGCTCGTCGAGGATGTACATGGTCTTGCCCGTGGCACGACGGGAGAGCTCTGTGGATAGCTTGACCCGCTGAGCCTCGCCGCCGCTGAGGGTCGTGGCCGGCTGGCCCAGGCGCATATACCCCAGCCCTACGGCCCGGAGGGTGGCCAGCTTGGACCTTATAGTTTGGAAGTTCTCAAAGAAGTCTGCGGCCTCCTCTATGGTCATGTCCAGAACGTCGGCGATGTTCTTGCCCTTGAAGAAGATCTCCAGGGCCTCTCGGTTGTACCGTTTGCCCTTGCATATCTCACAGGGCACGGTAACGTCGGGGAGGAACTGCATCTCGATCTGGATGTAGCCCTCGCCGCGACAGGCCTCGCAGCGCCCGCCTTTCACGTTAAAAGAGAAGC
>JAENIT010000079.1 GCA_016844365.1 Dehalococcoidia bacterium | reverse complement strand
GCAAGATCGAACACTGGTTCCATGCCAGTCTTAACGTAGCGTCGCCTCCGTTGCTACTCCCCATCTAAGAAACTCGCCACCCCAATTCTGAACTCTTACAGCTAGCACGTTGGCTTGTTGCAGCCATAGATATCTGATATAATGTAGAGCGTAGAAAGCGCTCCTTATTTAAGGAAGTGGGGTAACCCACTTTTTTGGTTATATCGAGGAATTGATCTGGGCAATGGAGGCAATGGGAAATGAAGAACGACTTCCTCCTAGCTATAACACAACTCGCCGCAGAGAAGAACCTCCCCAAGGAGGTAATTCTTAGCGCGGTAGAGGCTGCCCTGGTATCCGCCTTCAAGAGAGATAGCGAGATTGTGGGCCATGACTTCTATGTAAAGATCGACCAAGCCAGCGGGGCGGTGAGTGTCTTCTCAAAGAAGAGCGTTGTGGAAACAGTTTCCGATCCCAAGTCTGAGGTCTCCCTGGATGAGATCAAGAAGCTCAATCCCAATGCCGAGATCGGTGACACCTTTGATGTGGAGACTACCCCCCAAAATGCCGGGCGCATCGCCGCCCAGACCGCCAAGCAGGTGGTAACCCAAAGGCTGAGAGAGGCAGAGCGTGATCTAGTCTTCGCTGAGTTCTCCGATAGAGAGGGAGAGGTGCTCAGCGCCGTGGTCCAGAGGATCGAGCCCAAACAGGTCATTTTAGACGTAGGCAGAACCGAGGCGGTACTCCCTCTCCCTGAGCAGGTGAGAAACGAGCGGTATCGGGTTGGCCTGAGGATCAAGGTATATCTGCTGGAGGTCCACAAGGGCACCAAGGGCCCCCAGGTTACAGTCTCCCGAACCCATCGCAACTTGCTGCGCCGCTTGTTTGAGCTTGAGGTACCTGAGATATTTAACGGCACAGTAGAGATCAAAGCCATAGCCAGAGAGCCCGGCTTCCGAAGCAAGGTAGCAGTGGCCGCCCGCCAAGATGGGGTTGACCCGGTAGGCTCCTGCGTCGGGCTGAGGGGCATACGCATTCAGAACATAACCAACGAGCTTAACGGAGAGAAGATTGACGTAATCCAGTGGGACCCAGACCCTGCGGTCTTCGTGGCCAACGCCCTAAGCCCGGCCCAGGCCGCTACCTCAGAGATAAACAACCTGGAGAAGACCGCTACGGTGGTGGTCCCAGATCGGCAGCTCTCCCTTGCGATAGGCAAGGAGGGGCAGAACGCTCGCCTTGCCGCGAGGCTCACTGGATGGCGGATAGACATCAGAAGCGCCAGCGCCATGGAGGCGGAGATGGCTCGCAGGGCCGAGCTTGAGGCCGAGCAGGTCGCCGCCGCTCAGATGGCCTTGGCCGAGGCAGTCCTTCCGGGGAAGGACCTGCCCGCTGCCTTGGAGCCGCCGGTAGCCACGGAGTCGCCGGTCGGAGCCGACGAGGAAGCTGTTGCCGCTGAGCTACAAGAGGTGGCAGTGGCGTTGGATGAGCCTATAGCGCCCCAACTTGTCGTGGCTCCCCCTCAAGAGATCACCGTAGAGGAGACAGGGACTGCTATTCACCCCTCCCAGGCCCCAGTAGAAGCCGCGGAGGTCTCAGAAGCGCCCGCTCCAACTCCGGTTATAGAGACGAGGCCTTCCAGGGAGGAAATGGCTCGCATCCGCTTCGCTGAGGATATCTTTGTTCCAGCGGCCTTTGTTCCAGCGGCGCCGGGTAAGACAAAGGGTCGAAAAAGGAAGGGCGGCGGACGCTCTACTTCTACAGAAGAGATCGCTCCACCCAGAGCCGCTAGGGCCGCCAAGGGGCGCAAGAATGAGTTCTTTTCAACCGATGACGATTACACGGATCCCTAATACCCCCTATGAAGAGGGTCTCAGGACAGAGAACCTTGGTATCATCTACGCAGAAAGACAGGGGGAACAGGCCCAGGCATATACCTCAACGCACGTGCGTGGGGTGTCGCCAGGTAAGGCCCAAGCGGGAGATGGTGCGAATAGTGCGCACTCCCGAGGGGGAGATAGTGTTAGACCCCACCGGCAAGCGTTCAGGGCGCGGCGCATACGTTTGCCTTGGTCAAACGTGTTGGGAAGCAGCGCTAAAGCGGGAACGTCTTGAGAGGTCCCTTCACGCAAGTATGGCCCAAGAGCAGCGTAGCCTTCTCATAGAGCAGGCTGCAAAGATTATACCAACAGACCAGAACCACTAAAGTCGAGCGAGAAACACTTTGGCTGATAGAAGACGTACTAGTAATAATCGAAATACCCGGGGCCGCTCCACTACTGCCACCAGGAGTGGAAGGAGGCCAACGTCTGCGTCTGGAGCCCACCGGATTGATGGTGACCGCGGTGGAGACACTACGATTGTTTTAGAGATACCATCGACCATCATGGTGCGGGACCTTGCCCAGTTAACGCGGGTCAGCCCAGTAGAAATGATCAAAGATCTTATAAAGAACGGGGTTATGGCCAACGTAAATCAGGTCATTGATTACCAGGTGGCCGCCGCCTTAGCTACGGAGCTGGGGTTTGATGTGAAACAGATGCCTGAGGTAATCCCAGGGATCAAAGATGCCAGGGCGCCGCAGTCGCCTTCACTTGATGACGAGGATAGTCCCCAATCTATCAGGCCACCAGTTGTAACCATCCTGGGCCATGTAGACCATGGCAAAACCAGCCTGTTGGATCTGATAAGAAGAAGTGATGTAGCGGCCAAAGAGGTAGGGGGCATAACCCAACGCATCGGCGCATATCAGGTGGAGGTGGATGGCAGAAAGATAACCTTCCTGGATACGCCTGGCCACGAGGCCTTCACCGCCATAAGAGCGCGAGGCGCTCAGGTCACGGATATAGCCGTCCTGGTGGTGGCCGCCGAGGACGGGGTCATGCCTCAGACACTGGAGGCAATAGACCACGCCAAAGCCGCTGGCGTACCTATAGTGGTAGCCATAAATAAGACCGACCTACCTAACGCTGATCCTGAACGTGTTAAGCGGCAGATGGCCGAGCAAAACCTGCTGGTAGAGGAGTGGGGAGGGGACGTAATCTGCATCGCCGTGTCTGCTAAGACCGGAGGCGGAGTACAGGAGCTCCTGGAGAACATCCTGATTCTTGCCGAAGTCCTAGAGCTTAAGACAGACCCAGAAGGAAAGCCCAGAGGGGTGGTTATAGAGGCGGAGCTGGACAACACCAGAGGGCCGATGACCACGGTTCTGGTACAGTCCGGCACCATCAAGGTGGGGAATGTTATTGTGGTGGGTGACACCTGCGGCAGGATAAAGGCTATGTTTGACTACCAGGGACGCAACATCAATGATGCTGATCCCTCGACTCCCGTCAAGATCATGGGCCTTAACCAAGTCCCTCGTCCCGGAGACGTAGTAACTGTAGCCGCCAGTGAAAAGGAAGCCCGCGCCATTCTGGAGGAGAAGGAGCGCCAGAGGCTCAACGAGGCCTTACGGCTTGAACAGGGCGTTCGCCTGCAGGATATCTACCACCACCTCCAGTCCGGCCAGGTTAAGCAGCTAAACATAGTCCTGAGGACAGACTTTCAGGGGAGTATTGATGCCCTGCGGAACTCTTTGGAAAAGCTCGGCGGGGGAACCCTGCGGGTCAATATAATCCGCGCCGCCCCAGGTAATATATCCGAGTCTGATATCCTCCTCGCCCTGGCCTCCAAGGGCATAGTCCTTGGCTTCAACACCCGCATCGAGTCCGGCGCTAGAAAGCTGGCTGACCAGGAGGGCGTAGAGGTTCGCCACTATGACATCATCTATCAATTGGTGGAGGACGTAGACAAGGCATTGAAGGGGCTTCTTGAGCCCACCTACGTGGATGTGGTGGATGGACGCGCAGAGGTCAAACAGGCCTTTAACATCAGCAAGAGAGGCCCCATTGCTGGCGTGCTGGTAACAGAGGGCAGGGTCACCAGGGGCGCGCTGGCTAGGGTGGTCCGCCGGGGTCGGGTCGTCTACGACTCCAAACTGGACAGCCTGAAGCACTTCAAGGACGATGTGCGAGAGGTGCGCGCTGGCTCCGAATGTGGCATGGGCATTGAGGGATTCGAAGATTTCCAGCCCGGCGACATCCTTGAGGTGTATAGGAAGGAGCAAGCAGCTCCAGCCTAGGCCCAGTAATAAACCCTTCCACTCCTCGTTTTCACAAAGGCAACACCCTGCTAGGATTGCGCCTAGCCCATCTGCCTCCCCCACTCTCCTCTGTAATTGAATCCCCGGAGGTAATACAATGAGCACACGTATAGATAGAATAAACGAGCTGCTACGAGAAGAGATCAGTTACCTCCTGGTACGAGAGGTAAACGACCCCAGGCTCCAGGGCTTTGTGACGATCGTAGAGGTAGACACGTCCTCTGACTTAAAGTTCGCCCAGGTGTACGTGAGCGTCCTGGGCAACGAAGCGGAGAAGCAGGAGGCCTTATTGGGCCTTCGCTCGGCAGCAGGCTTCTTGAGGAAGTCCCTGGCTAACCGAATCAAGATGCGCTCCATTCCCCAACTGACCTTCCACGGCGACAACTCCATAGAGAGAGGCGCTCGCCTCTTGGAGTCCATCCACAACATAAACAGCGACAGTTAGAACACACAGAGCCGATCTCTGGTGGACGGACTGCTCGTTCTGAATAAACCCTGGGGTATCACCTCCTTCCGAGTCGTTAGCCTGGTCCGCCGTCTTATCGGAGAAAAGAGGGTAGGCCACGGCGGCACTCTGGACCCACGAGCTGAGGGTGTCCTAGTCCTCGGGATAGGCAAAGGTACAAGGGCGCTGGAGTTCCTCTCCCTGG
>JAENIT010000078.1 GCA_016844365.1 Dehalococcoidia bacterium | reverse complement strand
CGATTGGGGTTAAGGGCTTATGGCCGCAAGCTAACTAAGCCATAACCCCCCCTCCCCAAACTATGTGAGAGTACCATTGATTTCTGTTGCTCAAGCTTCATGCAATCAAGCATAATCAGGCAGTCAAATTTGGAAAAAAACAGCTCAGCGGTTGACAGGAGTTCTAAGTTTGATATAGTTTGTTATAGTATTGCTGTAGTTGTGCCAAGGGGCGTCACCGCACTCTTGTCGTTTTCGGGGATCGCTAGGCACGTGTGGAGGGGTGTTTGCTATGAATCGCAAGAACTGTGTGCGTTCCCTTGCTGCTCTGGGGATCTTGGCCCTCGTTGCCGCTCCACTTTTGAGCGGACTGGGGGTGCGGGCTCATCAGGACCCACCCGGCCCTCCTAGCATCGATGACCAGGTCAACATCACCGAGATGATCGCTAAGACCGACCAGGACGACGGCCCCAACGGAGAGTCTGAGTATTGCTTGCGCGTCTCCTGGACCCACACCGAGGCCCATCCTATCGTATCCGGGGAATGGTTCAACTGCCAGAACATCAACTGGGACGATCCCAACCCAGCCAATAACAACACGCCCTTTGATGAAGGATCTGCTCCTCGCCTTCCCCTTATCGGCAGCAACGGCTACATGGCCAATCAGGTTCTTGGCCCCCGCCATCACGAGTGTGTGAGTAGCGCTTACTGGAAGATCGACGCCTACCTCTACGAGTCTGACGATAGCGACGCGGGCGAGATCATCGCGGAGATCGGCCAAGCCGTCCAAGAGCTTTCGGGGCTGGCGCCCCCGGGTCTGCAGGCGAGGGTCGTCTTGGCTGGCCGGGCGGTGGAACGCATTGGCCGCATCTTGGACCGCGTGTTCGCCAACATGACTGATAATCTCGGCCACTTGCTCTTAGATTGGGACCCGGGAAGCGGAGACCCCTCTGGCACCGTGCAGAAAACCGGCTCGCTGGCCCACTTCAACGGGAGGGCAGAGAAAAATGTTCAGAAAATCTCGGATATCGACTGCTTGGCTGCTTCCACCTTTGTAGGCGTACAGCCCAGTACCTTTGGGCAGGACCCCGATCACTGGTTCGGGCGCGCCGTTGCCTACGCCGCCCCCCGTTGGAATGCCCTGCGAGGGGCCGCTGGCCGCATCGACAATGTCCGTGGAGAGAGCACGGGCGCCCCTAACGAAGCCCTGCGCACTGACCTCCGTGATCTAGCGGGCAGCATCGCCCGCACCGTAGCGGACAACGAGGTGGTAGAAGGGGAGGCGAACCCTGGCCGCGTGCCGGCCAGCACCATCGCCGAGGCGAAGACGCTCTTAGCCCAGGGCGATGCTCTGCTAGAGACGGGCGTTGGCCTTGGCCGCACTTCAGACCTCATCAAGGCCATTACCAGCTACCAGCAGGCCTTCGAGATGGTCACTCCCTTGCTCCACCCCGAGTTTGCCCTTCTGGCAAAGCCCACTGGCCCCCTGGGTTCGCCAGACGCGGTCCCGGTCACACAGAGCTTGGGGCCTACGCGTCTTAGCTGGGAAAGCGCCCAGAGCGTCCGGCAGTTCCATGTCCAGGCCACCCCTCTCAGCAACGATGGCCCGGGAATAGACCTCATTATCAGCGACGCCGCTTTGGTCAAAGGCAACGAGTACACCATCCAACCCCCCGTGTTTGGCCAGGGCAACTATGTAGTGCTTCCCGGCGCCTACTACTCCTGGCAAGTGCGCCACTCCACTGCTGAAACTGCCATCGGCCCTGCCGATTCCTCCTGGGGCCCTTGGTCAGAGCTTCAGTGGTTCCGCACGCCCGCCGCGACCTCTGAGACGATCCAGCTTCAGCAGCCGATAAGGGATTCCACTGTGGCCGACCTAACTCCTACCGTGCGCTGGACCGACTCCAACCGGCAGGTCTTCTACTACGAGGTCTTGCTGAGTAAGGATCCCAACTTCTGCATCGGCTCAAACTCCTCCGCGTTGGGGGTGACTTTAACGTGTGAGCCCTCCACTGCCGTGTTTTGGAACCTCATCCATGGGGGGGAGAGCAACCCTGCGAACAGCTGGACGATCCCTGAGCAGTTCCGCCTGGAGCCGGGAATCTATTACACAACCGTACGGCCGCGCCTCCAGGCGACGCCAAAGGGTGATGCCGAGATGGGCGTTCCCTGGATTCCGGTCACCACCTTCCGCGTTGTTAGCCCGTAGCTTTCGGTCTTGCGCAACGCGCAGAGGGAAGTCATTCTCCTCATATTCCGGCTGAGATCCAGGTAAACGTCACCGGCTACCCCTATGCCGTTTTGAGTATTTTGACTAATCGGCAAACATTGGGTGAAGATCTCGCTGTCCTGCACCCGAACCTCCCCGCCTCAGGCGGGTTTCTTCAGGGTGAGCCTACGCTTTCTTCGCCTCGGTTGAAGCCCGACACATCCTGAACCACAAACCTTCCTTGTAATCATCGCCGTGGTATGCTAGCATCTGTACTTGAGATTGAGCCAGGGAGATAATTACCGCTTACAAAACTTGCAGTGAGCTTGTCGAACTATGGGCATGATAGACCGGGTAGAAGAGCTAAAGAAGCTTCGAGAGCAGGCCAGTCTAGGGGGTGGCCCTCGCCGCATTGAGCAGCAGCACGGGAGGGGCAAGCTGACCGCCAGGGAGCGTCTGGATATCCTCCTGGACCCAGGGAGCTTCCAGGAACTGGATGCCTTCGTCACCCACAGGTCTACAGATTTCGGCCTGGATGAGCAGCGGTACCTCGGAGACGCAGTGGTCACCGGTCTGGGTGCTATCAATGGCCGTCCCGTGTGCGTTTTCTCCCAGGACTTCACCGTCTTCGGCGGTTCCCTATCAGAAGCCGTCGCCTCCAAAGTGTGCAAGATCATGGACATTGCCATGAAGAACGGTATGCCCGTCATCGGCCTCAACGACTCCGGAGGCGCTCGCATCCAGGAGGGGGTCCAGAGCCTGGGTGGCTACGGCGATATATTCTTACGCAACGTCATGGCCTCCGGAGTGGTGCCTCAGATCTCCGTTATACTGGGCCCCTGCGCTGGCGGGGCGGTCTATTCACCAGCCCTCACTGACTTTGTCTTCATGGTGAACGGCACCAGCCAGATGTATATAACCGGCCCCGACGTCATCAAGGCGGTAACTGGGGAGGAGGTCACTCACGAAGACCTGGGCGGAGCCACCAGCCACTCCACTCGCAGCGGCGTGGCCCACTTCGCCCACGACAGCGAGGAGGAGTGCCTGGAACAGGTCGCGAGGCTCCTTAGCTTTCTTCCTCAGAACAATATGGAGGACCCGCCGGTGTTAGAGTCCGGCGACGACTCCAATGGGGCTGGCGCGGACCTTCTGGACTTGGTCCCTCAGGACCCTAATATTCCCTATGATATGAAAGAGGTTCTTGCCCGTGTGGTAGATAGCGGGGACTTCATGGAGGTGCACGAAAGGTTCGCTCCCAACATTATAGTAGGCTTCGCCCGGCTTAACGGCCGTAGCGTCGGGATCGTGGCCCAGCAGCCCGCTCACCTGGCCGGAGTGCTGGACATCGACTCCTCGATCAAAGGGGCCCGCTTCATCCGATTCTGCGACGCCTTCAACATCCCCATCGTGACCTTTGTAGACGTTCCGGGATTCCTGCCCGGCACCAACCAGGAATACGGAGGCATAATCAGGCATGGAGCTAAGCTCCTCTACGCCTATGCCGAGGCTACAGTGCCCAAACTATGCGTCATAACCCGAAAGGCCTACGGGGGAGCGTACGTGGTCATGAGCAGCAAGCACCTGAGAGGAGACATAAACTACGTCTGGCCTATGGGAGAGGTGGCTGTCATGGGGCCGGAGGGAGCCGTCAACATCATTTTCAGGGAGGAGATAAGCAGCTCCGAGGATCCGGAAGCAACTCGCCGGAGGCTTATTGCCGATTACGTAAGCAAATTCGCCAACCCGTACATAGCTGCATCCAGAGGGTACATAGACGACGTTATAGACCCCAGGGAGACCAGACCCAAGCTGATAAAAGCCCTGGAGATGCTCAGTAACAAGAAGGACAGCAATCCTCCCAAGAAGCACGGGAACATACCATTGTAGCCACCCAGGGGCCGCGCTCACACCCTACTCCAGGGAACGGCTGGGATAAAGCGGTGGCCGATTAGGGAGATTCCCACAAGAGACAATGCCAAAGTATTGAGGCGCGACTTCCCATCCCTAATCTCATGGACACGATAGTTAGAAAAGAGATAGTGGCAGCTATAACGGCTGCCATAAGTTTATACATGGCGGAGGAGTCCGCGGTCTCGGAGACTATAAACGGCTCGCCGTGGCGCAGACCTGCCGGAAACCTGTGGAAGCTATCGGGAAGGCAGGCGCTGATGGAAGCCCGTTCCTCACACCTTTCCCGTCTCTTCGACAGGGGACGCCGCACTCCACTCCGACATCCATAACCCTCGGTAAGGAGCAACCTATGAGTCCTGAAGACCCCTTCCTACAATCCACACCCCTTAAGATAACTGACACCACCCTTCGCGACGGCCACCAGTCCCTCCTGGCTACCCGGATGCGCGTTGATGACATGCAGCCTATAGCCGAAGGCTTGGACAAGATTGGATTTTACTCAATAGAGGTCTGGGGTGGCGCTACCTTCGACGTAGCCACCCGCTTCCTTAATGAGGACCCCTGGGAGCGGGTAAGAACGATGAAGAAGTGGATGCCCAACACCCCCTTCCAGATGCTCCTCCGAGGCCAGAATCTGGTAGGGTACCGCCACTACCCTGACGATGTAGTCAGGGCCTTCGTTCACCAGTCC
>JAENIT010000077.1 GCA_016844365.1 Dehalococcoidia bacterium | reverse complement strand
GCAGGACACGGCTGGTTAACTGGGGGCCAAATACAGGAGACCAGCCTTCCTAGACCTCGGTTGCTTAAAACTCCACCAATCATTTGCGTCTATCGGGTCCCCATTTCAGTCCTGGTCTTCTAAAACCCCTCCCAGCCACCCTTGGTAAGCCGCATCAAACCATCACTGCAAAAGTGTGCCACTCGCTGTATCACTTGCTCTAGTGTGCTATACTCTCCCAGAGCGTAGTAATGCAGTAACTCGGCTCCTATGTGCAGGAGCGCGATATATAAGGAGGCCAGATGAGCCAATCCGCAGCACGCACCGAACCGGCCCGTACTTCCTGGGCAGGAAGTACCAGCTATTGGAGACTGTGCGCTACATTATCGGCGGGCCACCTCTTTAAGCACTTCTACCAGAACGCCTTCTTCATTCTCGTTCCGGAGATCAAGGCCTCCTTGGGACTCTCTGATGTGGGAACAGGAGCCATTCAGTCCATCCGATCAGTGACCTCAGGGGTGATGAATTTACCCGCTGGTATGATGACGGATATGTGGCGAGACCGAGTGAACCTTATCCTGGCAACTAGCCTGACCTTACTACGTATTTATCCTTATAGCGGTAGCTATATCAGGGTCCGGAACCTCGATGTGGCACGCCCCAGCCTTTGGGACCCTTGCCGCGGAATACCCTGAGAACCGCGCCACCGCATTGTCCTTTCATCGGATGGGGGGCTCTATAGGTGACACCATCGCGCCGACGGCTATAGGTATTCTCCTGGGAGGCGGGAGTTTCTGGTTCTTGGAGTTCAGCGGATTCACCTACCGTGAGGTGGCGCTATTCCTAGCGTTTCCGGCTGTCGTAGGCGCGGCTCTTGTGGCCTATGGCTACCGCAACCTCTACAGCCAGGGCTCCGGGGCTGGCAGTTTCAAGGCCTATATCGAATCTGCCTTGCCCCTGCTCTCTAATCCCACAGTAGTCAGTATGGTCAGCCTATCGTCTCTATGGGCCTTCGCCTTTGGAGGCCTGAACATCTTCCTGGTGCTTTACATGAGGGAAGACCTGGGCTTCTCTGAGGCCAAAGCCGGCCTCTACTTCTCCCTGCTAAGCCTGATGGGGATTGTGTCCGGCCCAACTTTGGCCTATCTCTCCGACAAATGGGGACGACGCCCCGTAATTGTGCTGGGGATGGCTGCCGTGTCTCTCCTGATACTCTCCCTGATCCCATTCGGACGGGATTCTTACCTGCTCCTCATCATCCTGGCGCTGGGCGTGTTCCTCTACACCACTAACACTATCATGATGGCGGCCGCCATAGATGCCACCGGTTCCGGAACAGAGGGCACGGGGATAGCCCTTATGTTCACTGGGCCAGCTATCGTCGGCGCGGTGGCTCCCATTGTGGCGGGGTTCATCAGAGAGAATTACACGATCCAGGGATTATTTCTAACCCAAGGGATGATGGTTGGAGTTGTGGCCATCGCAGCGCTCTTCGTCCCTATCAAGAAGGCGAACCAACAACCACCTTAAGCGCGCTGGCGCACTCTCACTTTCCTACGAGGCTGCCACACTGCGCTTGTCCTGAGCCTGTCGAAGGTCCCGCATCCAAGAGTGTCATTACTGGGTTCGCCAAAGGGAGAGTGCAGCCATTCCCTACTTGAATAGCGCGGTTTCGAGGGAAAATCGTCCCGCTAGGAGAATATCCTCAGCATTCAGTTGAATCCTACTGCCAGATTCGTTACTATTATTGAGTGCTCGTTAAGCGATTCGATATGGCAGGCTTACTCAGACCCCATCCTAGACTTCGTAGGCCGCCTTCCGCCGTGGTCGTGGCCGTGGGCCAGTTCCTGCATATCGAAGCGCCGGACATTAACACAAACTGATAGTTCATCCCTTACCTGGCTGGAGAGGTAGAAGCTTTGACTAGCAATATAGTTAATCAAGATAACCTTCCTATGGTCATACAGGGAGGAATGGGTGTCGGGGTGTCCAGTTGGAGACTGGCCCAGGCTACGGCAAAGGCTGGAGAAAAACTTGGAAGGCCAGTGTTGGGTGTTGTTTCCGGAGCAGTACTGGCAGTTCTTATGGTTAACAGGCTTCAAGATGGGGACCCTGGCGGCTACGTCAGAAGCGCCCTTGAGGCCTTTCCTGTTCCGAAGATTGCAGACCAGATTTTAGATAAATATTTCCACAACCCCAAAAGACCTTTAATGTCAAAGTATGTCCTTCCTCCCAACCCCTCGGACTTGGTGAATGGAAACCCGGCAAGAAAGGCTGAGATAGCCTCTTTGATAATGGCGGCCAATTTCGCGGAAGTTTGGCTCGCAAAACAGGGCCATAGCGGTCCCATCGGGATCAATTTTTTGGAAAAGGTTCAGCTTCCTCGTCCCTGGGAACTGTTTGGAGCTATGCTCGCTGGAGTGGACTTTGTTCTAATGGGGGCGGGAATCCCTTCTCAAGTCCCCGCTGTTTTAGACAAGCTGTCCCGAATGGAACCAGCATCCTACAAACTTGATGTCACGGGGTCCAAAGAAAAATATGAGTTGAGTATTAACCCATCAGAGATTCTCCCCCAAAGCTATGCAAAGCAACTTAAGCGGCCAGCTTTCTTGCCCATAGTTGCCTCTCACACCTTAGCCAAAATGCTCGCAACTAAGGTCCAGGGCGTTGTGAACGGCTTTGTCATCGAGGGCTGGACTGCCGGCGGCCATAACGCCCCGCCGCGCGGAAAGACTCAATATAATGAGAACGGAGAGCCGATTTACGGCGAGCGCGATATCGTGGACCTCGACGAGATAAAAGCCCTAGGCAAGCCCTTCTGGCTCGCAGGTTCCTATGCCTCCTCGGAACGGCTGCAAGAGGCCATCAACCTCGGAGCAACCGGCATCCAGGTAGGCTCAATATTCGCCCTATGCGATGAATCGGGTATAAGGCCGGATCTCAAGAAAGAGATGAGAAAGAGAGCCTTCAGAGAAGAACTCGGCGTTGTAACAGATGCTGTTGCCTCTCCCTCCGGTTTTCCCTTTCAGGTTGCGCAGCTTGAGGAAACTTTATCTAACCCACGGGTATATGAAGCGAGACGAAGGATCTGCTCAATAGGGTACTTGGTAGAAACCTACCAGGGAAAGAAAAGCGCTTTAGGTTTTAGATGCCCGGCAGAGCCTGTTGAAGCCTATGTTCAAAAAGGCGGGAAGATAGAAGACACAGTGGGGAGAAAATGTATCTGTAATGGTCTTGCAGCTACCGTAGGCTTAGGTGAGGTGACGAAGCTTGGCGAAGAGCCTCCCATAGTTACCTTGGGACGAAGCTATGGCTTCATCGGTGACTTGATACAGGATGAGGACGGCTCATATACGGCAGAAGACGCCCTCAAATTCTTGTTGTGCAGGAATTCCCTACGCGATTAGGCCGCACTATGCGGAGGGCTCATAGCCCGGCATACCCCCCAGAAGTAACAGGCGGCGCTCCTGGAGAGATCTGTTCGGTTCCATCAGTAAAGCGCCGCCAGCGACCTGTAGTTCAGAGCGGACAGTGCTAGATTCCCACCTGACCGTTGACCTACCCTAGACCGATACGCTACCATGACCATATCCTACATGGTAACGCGCAACGATCCATAGGTTTGGCAGCATCAACCGCCAGGGGTTAGAATGACACTGCGTACAAAGACACTGCTCTTTCTCGCGCTTCCCTTCGCAGTCTTCTTCGTTGGCCTTTACCTGACTTCCCACTTTATTGTCCTCTCCAGCTTTGAGGAACGTGAACGCCTCGATGCCCGACGCAACGTCCAGCGAGTGCTCAGCGCCCTGGAGGAAAAGACAACTGAGCTCAATAGCACGGCGCGCGACTGGGCAGCGTGGGACGAAACCTACGTTTTTATCGAAGACAAGAACAGTGCGTACCTGCAATCTAACCTGCTCCCAGACGCAAGCTACATCTACAACCGTTTAAGCCTCATGGTCTTTCTTGACTCCACGGGGCAAGTAGTCTTTGAGAAAGGCTTTGACCTGGCCACCGAGCATGAGGCGCCGCTCCCTAGGGGCTTGCGCGAGCACATCTCCTACGGCAGCCTGTTGCTGAACCACCCTACAACCGAGAGCAGCACGGCGGGATTGCTGGCGCTTCCAGAAGCGCCGCTCCTAGTATCGTCCCAGCCGATAGTGACCACCGCCCGCGAAGGACCTATCCGTGGCACTCTCATCTGGGGCCGTTCTCTAGACGTTAAAGAGATCGAACGGCTGGCCAAAACCACGCTCCTCTCCCTAACCCTTCACAACCTCTCGGACTCCGTGCGCGGAGAGGCCCTTAAAGCAACTTCCGTTACGACGTCGCCAGAAACGTCGATAGATGTCCAGCCACTTAGCTCCGACACCGTCGCGGGGTACACCACTCTCAGGGATGTCTATGGCGAACCAAGCCTGATATTGGAAGTAGTGATGCCGCGAGAGGTGTACGCGCTCGGCCTGAAGACCTTCAGGTACACGCTGTTGGCACTGACATCAGCTACCCTCTTACTTGCAGGAATTATGCTCCTTGTAATGGAGAAACTAGTCCTAGTGCGAGTCTTGCGGCTGGGGCAAGAGGTTGCACGTATCGGCGCAATAGGACATGCTGGTACAAGAGTAACGATCACTGGAAGAGATGAACTGAGCAAATTGAGTGACAACATCAACCGCATGTTGTGGTCCTTAGAGCAGCTCCACTACCAGGTCGAAAGAGATCGGGAACGTCTCAAGGATCTAGCCGAAACAGATGGCCTTACGGGGTTGCTGAACCGGCGATCCTTTCAGGAATTCGTAGACAGTCGCCTGGAAGAATACAGAAGACTGGGAGTCAAAGCGGCCATGCTCTATCTTGACCTGGATCGCCTTAAAATAGTAAATGATCGGTTTGGGCATTCCAAGGGTGATATGGTGCTGGTAGCCGCGGCAGCTTTACTACAAAGTCAGAGCAGGGCAGATGATCTGGTGGGACGGGTTGGCGGCGACGAGTTCGCGGTCCTGCTGGCCAATGTGACAGAATTCGGGGCAGAGCAGATTGGAAGACGCATCCTGCCACTGTTGGGTAAAGAGAACTTCGAGGCGGATTCTCAGCTCATCAGGGTAACGGGCAGCATAGGCATCGCGATGTTTCCCGACCACGGCACAAACTGGACAGATCTCCTCAGCCGGGCGGACAGCGCCATGTATCAGGCCAAACAAAGCGGAGGGGATGGCCTCCGTGTCTGGAGCGCCAACTCCGTAGCCTAACTCGTACGAGTATCCAAGCACCAAAGTCCCCCCAATCTCAACCAGACCCTTAGGTTACCCTTCGTTCTCCACAAATCGCGGATTCCGTTAGAACGCCGATATTTGTCTCGTCAAAAAAGCCGTCCTGTCCTGAGCAATCCTCTTCCCCTCATCCCCTCGCA
>JAENIT010000076.1 GCA_016844365.1 Dehalococcoidia bacterium | reverse complement strand
GGGCGCATCACTCGCTCTACAAATCGCTCTACACATAAGGAAGGGGCCAGAGGTGATCCCCCGGCCCCTTGAAATACTAGTTGTCCCCTTTTGCTACCATGACGCGCCGTGGGATGACAGAGCCTCCTTAGGCAACATCTCGGCCAATATGCGCTCAAAAGCCATGGTATGGCTGCAAACCTTCCACCCGGAGAAAAAGTCGCAGGTGCAGGACCAAGCGTCCTCTTTGTAGGATACAGTGTGGTCATCGTTTTCACCGCGGAACGTAGCGCTGAACTCCGTGAAAGAGACTCGGTGCCGCTCCTGGGCGTAGCGCTTGGCCTTTTCGATTTTGCCAATGAGACTTGAGTTCATATGGATTTATCTCCTTCCTCGCTGAATCTTAGGCCCTAAAGTCCAACCCAACATGGCGACCAAAAAGGCGTTAGGGCACACCCTAACGCCTTTAAACCTCACTGAGAAGCACCGCTTATTTTCAGATTCATCTTATTCTCTACGAGGCAACCTCATTTCACCGTTGTGCTAATATTCTACTCCATAATGGCCGCCAAGTCAATCTATCCCTTGGCGGCCATTAACAACTCGATGTGAAGGCTACTTGCAGAAGTTGTTAGCAGGCGTCACTCCGTCCCAGGTCAGCCCTGCGGCCGCCACGCTGGTGACATTGGTAGTGTAGCAGCCCGACGAAGCGTTCTTCAGAGTGAAAGTAACCTTCCCGTCGGCTCCCGTGGTCCCTGTGACCGAGGCTATTTTGGAGCTGTTCCTGAACAGATCGATGGCAACCGAAGCCCCGCTCACCGGATTACCCAGGTTATTCACTAAGGCAACGGTAACCAGGAGATGCCTGTCGTTGTTCTTTCCGCCCTGGGTGACGTAGGTGACTGAGTTGACCTTTACGGTGGTGGCCGTCGAAACCGGGGTGAGCGCAAAGTTCACTGTAGTAGTCAAGTTTTGGGTAACAGTGGCCGTCTTGGTTTGAGAATTAAAGCCACTGGCAGCGGCAATAACTGTCCGAGTGCCGGTGGGCACATTGGCGATGGTGTAGGTGCCATCAGCCGCAGTGGTGGCCGACTGGCCGGAGTCCACACTGACCGAAGCCCCGCTTATCGGAGTGCTGTTGGAGACATTAGTAACCGTCCCGGCTACAGAGCCGGTAGTCACAGGCGGGGGCAATCCGGCGACATCACATGTGCCGTCGCCGCCAAAGGCCACAGCGTTGACGAAGAGCAGAGGTTCGTTCGACCCTCTTTCGTTGTTGTAGCTGCACTGATGGTTACTGGTGCCCTGGGGTATGGCGGCGCTCAGGATAGCCGCCTCTATGGCGTCCACTCCCGCTCCGTTCGTGGCGGGAACGAGGCCGTTGGCGTGAAGATAGAGGGCTACGGCCCCAGCCACGTGAGGGGCCGCCATAGAGGTTCCGCTTATGGTGTTGTAACCGCCTCCGAGCCAAGTAGAAGTTATACAAGTCCCCGGAGCGGCGATGTCCACTTCTGACCCGTAGTTACTGAAGTTGGCCAGAGTGTCATCTCCATCACTGCGGCAGGTGGGCGCGGCAACCCCGCCAGCCTTACCATCGAAGTCGGCGATGGCCGCTACGGCGAGGACCTCCGGGTAGGCATACTTAACTCGGCCCTCGTTTCCCGCCGCCAGGCTGAAGACCACGCCCTGGTTCACCAAGCCACAGATAGCCTGATGTACTGCGCCCGACAGAGAATTACATGGAGTATTCTCATCCTGGGTGCTGATGCTCATGTTGGCCACAGCAAAGTTTATGCCCCCTGCACTGCCAATCTTGGCATCCGCCTTGCGGGCCGCTACCCAGTCGATTCCGGCCACCATGTCGCCGGTCGTGCAAAAGCCGTTGCTCCCACAGACTTTAACCGCCCACAGACGGGATCCAGGAGCAACCCCCACTACACCGATGCCGTTGTCTAAAGCGCCCACAGTACCGGATACATGGCTGCCATGGCCGTTACCATCGCCCCACGCGCTGGAGGGCCCGCCGGTGAAGTTGGATCCTCCGGCCACGCTGAGGTCGGGATGAGCGCCATCGATACCGGTATCGATGATAGCAACATGGTAGTTAACTCGGACGTCATCAATCTTATCAATGTCCGCCTTGGGGTTCTTATCAGTTTCAATGCGGTCAACTCCAGTGGGAGTGGGCTGGTCGCCGATTTGCTCCAGGCGCTCTGGCTCAACCAACCTGACTCTAGGGTCTGATTGGAGGGCAGCTAGCCTGTTAGCAGGAACAACCCCCACGAAGCCCTTAAGCGCCGCCCGGTACGAGTGCCGCGCCGCAACGCCGTGATCGGCGGCCACATTCGACGGGTCCACACCATCGGCCAGCAGGACGATGTACTGGCCCGGTATCGTCGGGGCGACATCCGGCCCAACCGCCATTCCAGGCATGGAGCTAATAAACAGGGTGACAACTGCTATCAGGATCGCGGATATATAAGAAGGTTTCCCTTTCATTGTGCCTACCTCTTCATTTTCATTAAAAGATGCGTACATTGTAACAGAAACGAGGCCAAATTGAAGACGTTTCCTTTGATATGTGATCGAGGACCTTATTCCGTTCCGACTATGGCCATCTGCTCCCTGATCCAGGCGATGGTTTTCAAGAGCCCGACCTCCAACTCGGTCTTGGGCTCCCAACCCAGAAGCTCTTTGGCTCGGGAGATGTCGGGACAGCGCTGCCTCACCTCTTCCTCCCGACCGGGGAGATGTTGAATGGGTGAGGAGGAGTTGGTCAACCTCTTGATTATCTCCGCGAACTCCAGGACCGTGCGCTCGTCAGGGTTGCCCAGGTTTATCACTTGGCCCCTGGTTCCCTCGTGGTTCATAGCCGTAATGATACCCTCCACCGTATCTGCGACGAAACAGAGGCTTCTGGTTTGGGAGCCATCGCCGTAGATGGTTATGGGCTTGCCCGATAGGGCCTGAGTGGCGAAGTTGGGAATTATTCTCCCATCCTCCAAGCGGTTTCTGGGGCCGTAGGTGTTGAATAAGCGAACAATACGGCCGTCTAGGCCACGCTTCTGGATGTAAAGGTCAGTGATAGCCTCGGCGAAGCGCTTCCCCTCGTCGTAGCAGGCCCTAGGCCCCACAGGGTTTACATTGCCCCAGTAGCTCTCCTTCTGGGGGTGCTCCAGGGGATCGCCGTACACCTCCGACGTAGAGGTGAGCAGGAACTTGGCTCCCCAGCGGTTGGCTAGCTCTAGAAGATGGTATGTCCCTGTGGAGTTGACCAGTAAGGTCTCCAGGGGGTGCTGCCAGTACCCAACTGGACTGGCCGGACTCGCCAGATGGTATATAGCATCCCACGGGCCGCCGTCCAAGGGTTGGATTAAGTCATACTCTATGAGATCAAAGTTTTCAAGGTGCAGGAGGTGCTGTATATTATCCCGGCTGCCAGTGATAAAGTTGTCCACCGCGGTGAGCTCGTGCCCCTCCTTCACCAAACGCTCGCAAAGGTGGGAGCCTATAAACCCGGCCCCTCCAGTAACAAGAATCCTCATGACCGTCTACCTTTCGCCAATCCCTTCTCTATATATCTTGTATAGGTTCAACTCTTTGCGACGCAGTTTGCGTATCCAGGGCCGCCGTTATGCCAAAAGATAGCCAGAAAATATAGGCCATATCGACAAGGAAGAAGCTGTTGTCCACCAGGCCATGGACTAAAAAGTCCACCATACTAGCCATTAAGGCGAGAGCTACTGCCCTATCCCAACCCTTAGCCCGCCTGTATATCCTGACGGCCCCCCTCCAGAAGGACACCTGCGCCCAGGTCATGGCTACCACACCTAGTATGCCAAGACGCAGCCAAAAGTCAAGGAGGATATTATGGGGGTGAGATACCTGAGGCTCCCTCCACGCCTGGGGCAGCATATAGGATGGATAGTGGTATAGAAAGTTGTCCAGACCCACCCCCGTTATCGGATGCTCTCTGAGCATCTCCAGCGCAGCCTGCCAGATGTATAGCCTTTGGGCCACGGGAGAGAGGGCAAGGGCTCGCTCCGGAGAGGCCACGGCCACGCTAAAGGCCACCAAGAGAACAGCAGCGCCAGCAATAACCCACTTCCGACTCGAGATCGCGGCGATGAAGAACAGCGAAGTCAGGACTGCCAACCAAGCGCCCCTGGAGTAGGTGAAGAACAGGACGACAGCCATGATGCCCCCGACCCAGAGATACGGGCTTCGGTAGCGGAACCCTGCGCGCTTCATCTCCCAGAGGGCCAAGGCGGCCGCTACGGGGATGACTCTCCCCAGGAACAGGGCCAGCGCGTTAGGGGAGTTGTATATGGCTAGTGTGCGCTGGACGCCTCCCGTCGTTTCCGCGGCGCCTGTGAAAAGGTCATGGGTCAGGGCCGCTACCGAGACCACAAGCCCAAGAGCAACGAAGGTATTTAGCAGTAAGGAGGCACGCCCTGGGCTTCGGGCCGTGTCAACAACCATAAGGTAAAAGATAAGGGGCTCGAAGATCACAACCCGGAACTCCCTAAGGCTAAAGCGAAGGTGCTCGCTGAACAGCAGGGAGAGCAGGGAGGCGGCAAAAAGGGCCGCAGGCGGCCCCAGGTAAGCCAGCGGCATCTTGAAGGCAGTTTCTGTGCCACGGTGGCGAGGGTACAGATAGCGGCGGCCCGCCCAGGCAGCGAAGCAGGCCAGCGTCCCAAACTCCACGAGGCTGAAACTGATGGGATCGCTGCGACCCAGAAGCTGTGCAAGGCCCAGGTCCTGGAGGTATAAGGTCTTGGGGAACAGATAGAAAGGCACAGTAAACAGGGTGCAGGCCATGGCCCACTCCAATCTCCACCAGGCGACGGCCATAAAGCCCAGG
>JAENIT010000075.1 GCA_016844365.1 Dehalococcoidia bacterium | reverse complement strand
TGCCTTCCTATCCACGATACACGGTGATGACAACCAACTTTCCAGTGGGGCCCAACTTGGTCACTATAACAACTTTATCGCCTGCAAGAGTTTGACCGCTGACAAGATATTTCCACTCGTTTGTATCCTGATCCCTCTGCCGCTCGATAATCTCACCTGTAAGTATACCGCGTTCCACATCAAAAATCGTCAGTTCGTCTTCGCCCATTTGCTCCGTGGCGTGCAACGTTACCACATACTGACGAACACGGATTTTCTCTTGTAATCGTCTTAAGATGCGCTTAAACACAGTGTAACCGAACCAGTGTCATTTCATGCCTAGCGGGAGTTTGAGCCTTTCTTGCTCAAGATCGGCTTGGTGGACAGAACTCCATCGGGCCGTCGGGCCACGGACCTGGCGAGGGAGCATCTGGGCCTCGCGGTGCGCGGGGAGCAGCAGAGGTTGATCTAGACCTAGAGAAACCCCTCCTCGTCTTGGCAACCCTTTCTTACGGCCCTACTTCCATCGCCCTCTCCAGGTTCGCGATGTAGCCCTCCAGGGCGTGGTCTTTGAGATCGTCGCTGCCCGGCTCTAAGAGGTCCTTTACCTCCCCCTTAATCCGCTCCACGACCAGGTCCCACCAGTTCATGTCCCGCTGGTTGCCGTCCTCATCGAAATACTTAAAGAGCCCCACATGGCTGTATCCCATGGATCGAAATGGGACTCTGGCGACTATATCGTTGTTATTAACATAACGGAAGGTCTGGGGTTCAAAGTCGAAATCAAAGGTCCTGGCGAGCTCTCTGTCGCCGACTCTGGGCTGACCAAAGGTGTACAGACCGTTAACCGGCTCGTCCTCTTCTAGGCGCAGCTTGGCCACTAACAGGTTTGCCAGAGCGCCTCCCAGGCTGTGCCCCGTAACCCAAAGGCCACGTCTACCTCGTTCGCTTTGAATGTACTGCCAAAGGTCCTGCCAAACATAAAGCAGCGCCGTTCGAAAACCTTTATGGGCCTTGCCACCGGGAACGTCTACGAGACTAATTCTAACATCTGTCATCCAGTCCCGCAGGTCTTGCGTTCCGCGGAAAGCTACGATAAGAGCGTCGTCATTTCCGGTGACGAAACATTCAGTGCCCTCTGTCTCAAAGGACTGGAAGGTAGTCAACCCCCAGGACTGAGTCACAGATCGGGCCTCTGGCGGTTGACTATAGGCTAGGAGCGCCATCTTTCCCAGCCAATAAGCGTTTTTCCTCGAATGCTCCCTGATCTTGCCATCGAAATCAAAGCCGTTCATGTGCTCCTCCTGTGATATAGTCTCTTGAGATCTGAGAGGATCATATAACCCTCACCAAGCATTTAACCACGTATGACTGACAAACCGCTTACGATTTACTTACAATTCTTTGCTTGTAGCACCGATGATTGACCATTTTTGGCAATCCATACCCTTCCCTGCTATCCTTTACTAGTGGATGTCGAGGCTCCCTTTGCCTACCTTGGCCTCTACATCTGTGAGTAGGAGCCCCGTTGGAAGAAGTAACCAGCATCCTGAAGGACATATTCATTATCTACGCGGCCGCGAAGCTGGTGGGCGAGCTGTTCGAGTGGGCCCATCAGCCCGCGGTTATGGGCGAGTTGCTGGTGGGGGTGGTTCTTGGCCCCCATGCTCTAGGGATTTTAGGAGTGCCCAGCCAGCACCTGGTGGAGCTTTTTGGCAACGATCCCGCCATGGCCAGCGAGGGTCTCCACATTGTGTACGAGGTGCTGGCCCAGATAGGGGTCATCGTCCTATTGTTCTTCGTTGGCCTGGAGACCAGGCTGAGCGATATGACCAGTGTTGGCCGACGGGCCCTTGTGGTGGCCCTTTTAGGCATCTTGCTTCCCTTTGTCTTTGGCTTCGCTTTGATCCATTTCCTCGACGGGAACGACATCGAAGCGGCTTTTTTGGGGGCGGCCATGGTGGCCACCAGCGTGGGGATAACCGCGCGGGTGATGAGGGATATGGGGGTGATCCAGAGCCGAGAGGCGAGGATCATTCTGGGGGCTGCGGTTATCGACGACGTTCTGGGGTTGCTTATACTGGCGGTGGTGAGTGGGATGGGAGGAGGGAAAGAGTTCAGCGCCATCGGCATTCTGGTGATCCTGGCGGAGGCCATCGCCTTTACCCTGTTCACGGTGCTCATCGGAACCCATCTGGTGCGCCGCTACAGCCTCCACTGGACAAAGCTGCGAACAAGCAACGCGCCCTTTATAATAGCCGTGATCTGCATGTTCGGGCTGGCGGCCCTGGCCGGATACATCGGCCTTGCCGCCATCGTGGGGGCTTTCTTCGCTGGTATGATGCTGGCGGAGGCTAGAGAGCAGTACGAGCTGGAGCAGAAGATCATCCCTGTGTACGAGATGATGGTTCCATTCTTTTTTGTTGTCATAGGAATGCAGGTGGACTGGAAGCTATTTCTGGACACAGAGATTCTGGGGTTAGCGGCAAGTGTGACGGGGCTTGCCGTATTGGGGAAGGTGCTGGGATGCGGAGCCGGAGCCTGGGGCATGGGGAAGCGGTCTATGGCTATAATCGGCGTTGGTATGGTGCCCCGAGGCGAGGTGGGACTCATAGTAGCCAGTCTGGGGATGTCTTTGGGAACTATACCCCACTCTCTGTTCTCGACGGTGGTGGTCATGAGTGTTGTAACTACCATCATCACCCCACCACTACTGAAGCTTCTGTATAGGGGTGCGGTGGCCGTAGAGCCGATAGAAGCAGAGCCTCCCTTCGAGCGAGCGGGGCACCTACCAGATATGTAAATGGGGCACCCCGTATGGGGGTATGGCTATACGCCCTACCTTGAGACAGCCGGCCCGCCCGGCTTAGGAGAAACAAACATGGCAATAACAGTAGTTCTTTTGGTGGTTAGCATGGCTGTCATTCTTTTGGCGGCCGAGTTGTTTACCAACAGCGTGGAGTGGCTGGGCAAGAAGCTAAACCTTGGCGAGGGCGCTGTGGGCAGCGTTCTGGCAGCGGTGGGCACCGCGATGCCGGAGACCATGATCCCTATCATCGCGATATTGTTTGTCGGTGGTGAGGCCGCCCACGAGATAGGAATCGGCGCTATATTAGGGGCTCCCTTCATGCTCTCCACCGCTGCTTTCTCGGTGACCGGCATAGCGAAAACTGAACTGAACGTAAACGAGAGCATTCTGACCAGGGATATGGGATACTTCATGGTGGTCTATCTCTTGGCTGTGGGAGCAGCTTTCATACCATCCCACCCGGTCAAGTTGGGGATAGCCGCTTTTCTTCTGGCGCTTTACGCTCTGTACGTGTTCAAGACCCTTAGAGATGAGTCCCCTTTGGGAGAGGGGGATCTGCACCCCCTTCACTTCAGTAGGGGCCACAACCCTCCGCCACTATGGGCTGTTATAGCGCAGTTCGCCTTCGCCCTGGGGATCATGGTAGTGGCGGCCAAGGTTTTCGTTGGTCAGATAGAGGTGGTGGCCCTCGTTTTGGGAGTCCCCGCCTTAGTGCTATCTCTGGTTATAGCCCCGGTAGCTACGGAGCTGCCGGAGAAGTTCAACAGCATCATCTGGGTACGGAGTGGCAAGGACACCCTTGCCATGGGCAACATAACCGGGGCGATGGTATTTCAAAGCTGCATTCCGGTGGCTATAGGGTTGGCCTTCACCTCGTGGGAGCTGAGCGCGCCAGCCCTGGTGAGCGCGGTGATAGCCATAGGGTCGACAGGGTTGGTGCTAGGAGTGATGCGATTCAGTGGTATGTTGAGCGCTAAACTCCTGGCTTCAGCCGGAGTCCTCTATCTTGTTTATGTGGGCTATGTTATTACGCTGCTGTGAGGCTGGGGGAACGGGGGCTGTCCTGTGTGCCATACAGAGGCTGAAGCCGAGCGTCTATCGAGCGCGCCTTGCAGCGCGAGTCGGCCTTTGACTACGCTGGCTCCATCTTACCAGCCACGCAGCCGTGACCAGCATGATGATGACGGCTATGACCTGCGCCATTCCCAAGCCCAGCAGCACATCCGTGTCCTTCCTGAAGAACCCCACCCAGAGCCGGCCCAGAGAGTAAAGAAACAGGTACAGCAAGTACAGCATCCCCTGCCTGGGCAGTTTCCCCCGTAGGTATAAGAGGATCCCAAATACCGCGAAGTCATAGAGCATCTCGTAGCCGACAGCCAGATGGACATTAGCTCCAATCTCGCCCAGGGTGTTGGGGTGAGTGTACACCACTCCAAAGGGAAGGTCCGTCGCCATGCCGTGGTGCTCGCCGTTGATTATGTCCCCAATTCGACCGATACCCTGTCCCAGGATGACGGGGGCCGCGGCGCTGTCAGCGAGGGTTGGGATGTGGAGTTTCATTCTCCTGGCGATTAACAAGGCGGTGAGAGTTCCGCCTAGAACTGCCCCGTAGATGGAGATGCCGCCTTCGTTGATGGCCAGCATCTTCATCGGTGATGTGGCGAAATAGGACCAGTTCTCTAATACGAAGAGGGTTCGGGCTCCCACAGCGCCGCCTAAAATGGTCCAGAGCGCGGCGGTGTAGTAATCGTCCTCATCAATACCGGAGTTTTTAGCAAAGTGGCCGGCGAGGTAAACGCCTATCGCCACCCCTATGGCGCTGAATAGGCCGTGCCAGGTTAATATCAGGGGGCCCAGGGTTACCAGTACGGGGTCGAGGTGGATGATCATGATACCTGTCGTTATTACCCCTGAGAATGCTTGCTAGGGTGTTGGTTGTCCGACTTGCGGACTCCTCACGTCGAGAGGTTCTCGAAGCCACGCCGCCCGCTCCTTTCGAGAGCCTCAAGGAACGGGCCTACTCAGATCATTTTCATCCTTTGTGGTGTCTGTGTAAATTGACAGTACTCAGGCACTAGATTGCCCGGCAGGAGACATCAGCAGCTTTTACAGTTTCACTTGCTTTACGGAATAGATACGGGGGATATTGAGAATCTGCTGGCGGTGCTCTTCGTTCACAGGCTCGTCCAAGCCTAAAATCATGAGGGCTTTGCCTCTGGGCTTATCTCTACCGACCTGCATGAAGGCTACATTGATGTCTACGCTGCCCAAGAGGGTGCCCACGGCCCCGATGATGCCTGGGCTGTCCATGTTCTCGCACAAGAGGAGGTAGGCTGCCGTGGGGACCACATCCTGCCAGTAGCCGTTGACCTGGACTATGTGGGCCTCGCCTCGCATCATGGTGCCCGATACTGTGGTAGGCTCTGTGGAGCTCTCCATCTCCACTGTGATAAGGTTCTGGTAGTTTTGCTGGATAGGCCCTTTGTGCTCCAACATCTTGATGCCCCGTTGAGCGGCCACCAGTCCAGCGTTGACCACGGTTATTCGCTCTTCGCTGACGGGCTGTAGCATCCCTCCGATTACCGCAGCTTTAAGGGCTGAGGTATCGTAATTGGCTATGTCGCCCTCGTATTTAATGTGCACCGTGTTAGGCTGTCCTTCGGAGATCTGGGCCGCCAGATTTCCCAAAAGGGTGGCCACGGGGAGGAGGGGCGAAATCACGGCTGCGGTCTCAGGAGAGAGGAGCGGAGCGTTAACGGCGTACCTGGCGGGCTGCCCTTGGAGCACCGAGAGAATCTCCTGGGCCACATCCACGGCAACGCTGGTCTGAGCCTCTTGAGTGGAAGCGCCTAGATGGGGCGTTAAGACAACGCGATTGTTTTTGATCAGGGGACTATCGGGGGGCAGGGGCTCCTGGGAGAAAACGTCCAGGGCGGCTCCCGACACCTTGTTTTCATCCAGGGCCCGCAGCAGGGCCGATTCATCCACTATGCCTCCCCGTGCGACATTGATAATCATGGCGGAGGGCTTTACCATCTCCAGCTCTTTTTCCCCAATGAGATGGGTCGTGCCCTCGCTAAGGGGGGTGTGGATGGTGATGATGTCCGCTTCCCGAAGGAGCTGCTCCAGGGACACTATGTGAGCGCCCAGGTTCTGGGCATGCTCTACAGAGACAAAAGGGTCGTAGGCTATAACCTTCATCTCCATAGCCTCGGCCCTTCGGGCCACTTCAGACCCTACTCGACCCAAGCCTATGATCCCCAGAGTCTTGTTGCGCACTTCAACGCCCAGGAAGCGGCTGCGTTCCCACAAGCCGTTTCTAAGCTGATGGTGGGCCTGAGGGATGTTGCGAGCCAGGGCTAACATCAGCCCGATGGTCAACTCTGCTGCGGCCACGGTGTTGCCCGTGGGGGCGTTGACCACTGCTATTCCGTGCTGAGTGGCCGTATCGACATCAATGTTGTCGACGCCCACGCCCGCTCGTCCTATTACGCGCAGCTTGCGCCCGGCTCTTATGACATCCGCGGTGACCTTGGTTTCGCTGCGTACCACCAAAGCATCGTAGTCGCCGATTAGCGATATCAGTTCCTCCTGGCTCAAGCCGGTTCGGACGTCCACCTGGGCCTTGGAGCTCAGTATTTCTATGCCATCTTGGGCTATGGGATCAGCGATCAAGACTTTCATGTTTACGCCGGCCTTCCTGATGCAGGAGTCTTCTCTGGTGCGTGACCGAGACTGATTAGGGTCGCGCGAATAGCCTGGAGGGCCTCTCTGATATCATCTTCATTTACGTATCCCAGGTGACCGATCCTGAAGATTTTTCCGGCTAAGGCTCCCTGGCCCTCGGCCAGTTCCACATTGTGCTCATCCCGTACTATTTCCAGGAATCGCTTAGAGTCGATGCCCTCAGGCATCTTCACGGCGGTTACGGTATTAGAGGCCCATCGCTCGTCGGCGAGGAGGGAGAGCCCCAGGGACTTGACGCCCTCTCTGGCGAGGGTTGCCACTCTGGCTTGGCGGGCGAAGATGTTCTCTTGCCCTTCCTTCTTCATCAGTCGGAGGCCCTCTCTCATGGCAGCAATGACCGATACCGCGGGGGTCCAGGGAGTGGCGTTGATATCTCCGAATCTCTTGGCCTGGGAAAAGTCCCAGTAGAACCGGGGCATCTTGGCCGTCTTCTGGGCCTCCCAAGCACGGGGGCTAACACTGACCATGGCCAGACCCGGCGGCGTCATCCAGCCCTTCTGAGAGGCAGTCATTACAACATCGCATCCCCATTCGTCCACGGGGAGATCAATGGACCCCAGGCTGCTGATGGCATCCACCAGCAAGAGCTTGTTATGGCGATGCACAACGGCGCTGATGGCGGCGAGGTCGTTGGTGATACCGGTGGAGGTCTCGTTGTGAGTTACCATGACCGCCTTGATCTCCGGGTCCTGGGCTAGAGCCTGGTCGATGGCCTGGGGGTCTGCGGCGTGGCCCCACTCACTTTGGAGCCTGGTTACCCTAGCGCCGAAGGCCTCGGCAATGGCGGCAAAACGGTCGCCAAAAGCGCCGATGGTGACCGCCAGGACCTTGTCCCCGGGGGACAGAGTGTTGACTATTGATGCCTCCATAGCTCCAGTGCCAGAGGCGGTGAGGATTAGAACGTCGTTCTTGGTTTTGAAGAACTCTTTCAGCAGCGAGGTTATCTCCTGGATCATCTCTGCGAAGTCTCGACCCCTGTGATTAATCATGGGGCGGGCTCCCGCAGCCAGAACCTCTGGTGGGCACGGGGTTGGTCCGGGGACACGTAGGTTCAACTGGGGCCTCCTTGGTATTTCTTTCACAAGGATATATCTAATCTATCAAGTTGGTCAAGGAAGAGCTAGGTCTCGGGCGGAGAGTGTGGGCTATTGCAGGGTAGTTTATTGGTTGGACGTAGGTCATAGGGAAGTCGTATTACTCCTTAATAGGATCGCAGCAATTAACATGGATGTAACAAAAAAGTAACACGTCCGAAACACACAGGGCTTATACTTCACCTTGGATGCTACTATTTTGGAGGGAGAACTATGGATTTCTACAAGGCGGAATATATCTGGATAGACGGCACCCAGCCAACGGCCAAACTGCGATCTAAGGGTAAGGTCGTACCGATGGGCGAAGCGCCACCGCTCTGGGCTTTTGACGGTTCCAGCACCAACCAAGCGCCAGGGCACGCCTCCGAT
>JAENIT010000074.1 GCA_016844365.1 Dehalococcoidia bacterium | reverse complement strand
CGCTACCAGATGCTGAAGACCGAGGACGGAATAGCTCCCTCGGTTCTACTAGGTTGGTAAGGTACCAGGCGTATGCGATAGCTCCGCGAAGGAGTATCGCCGCAACAATGATCCAGTCCAAGAGAAAGAAGGTGTCCCGTGCGTAGTGTTTTCGATAGAAGATGAGCATTGACCGATAAAACTCGATTAGAGCCTTGGAGCGGTGCCTTCTGCTACTCTCTCCCTTGTAGTGCAATACGGTGACCTCTGGGTAGTACATCACCTTCCAACCCTTGCTCTTGATCCGTAGCGCTAGGTCCAGATCTTCACCATACAGGAAAAAGGTCTCGTCCAGGAGCCCGGCCTGCTCTATCGCCTCCCGTCGGATCATCATGAATGCGCCCACCACAGAGTCCACTTCTGCGGGAAGGTCGGGATCCAGGTAGGTGAGATTGTATCGGGCGAAGCGCCTGCTGTTGGGGAATAGCTTGCTTATCCCCAGCATCCGGTACAGGGAGATCTCTGGAGTCGGGAAGCTGCGGCGGCAGGCCAGGTCTAGGGTGCCGTCCTGTCGGACTAGCTTGGGCCCAGCTATGCCCACCTCTGGGTGTTCGTCCATGTACTCCACCATGCTCCTGAGGGCGCCCGATGGAAGACTGGTGTCCGGGTTGAGCAGAAGGATGTACCTCCCTGAGCTATGGGAGTTATTCGTGGATTGCTGGCCTGAAACGCTTTCATCATTAGAACTAGCTGGGGACAAGCCCATGTCCTTCAGGGCGAGGTTGTTGGCGTAGGCATAACCTCCATTGATAGGGCTGCGCATAAGGTGGGTTTGAGGAAACTCCGCCGCTACCAGATCGGCGCTGCCGTCATGGGAGTCGTTGTCTGCGACGTACACTTTCATGGAGATACCGACGTTGGAGTACAGGGAGCGGAGGCAGTCACCCAGGAGCTCCCTCACGTTGTAGCTGACGATGATTATGGATAGATCTAGCATAGACCAGGTTGGATTGGAACTCTACCCCGCCATCGCCTTTGCGATGTCTGTTAGCTAACTCACTTTAATTGAGGGCACTATAGAGTGTCAATAAGGCCCGGCGGTCCAAGGGTGCTGATTAGTTGTGGACTTTAGACCGCAGCGTGGACACATCGGCTCCAGGCTTTAGCCTGAGGTATCAGTTTCACCTTCATACTAAGTCTCAGAGGTAGTGGTTGCTCCCTCGCGCTATGTTTAATGATAGCATAGTGTAGGACGGAAATATTAAGATCGGGGAAACTGAAATGTTGTGGGCACTTGACCTATGGTATACTGGTCTTGGCGCTCTCTTATAGAAGGCCGCTGCTTCCCCTCACCAGCCTATAGCCCCTTAGGTACGTAGTCGATGCCACACTCGTACAGTGGGCAGAAAAGGAGGACCTGCTTGTGGATTACATAAAGATACGTGAAACTCCTACCCTGCGTGATCCTATCCTGATTACCGCCTTCACTGGATGGAATGACGCTGGCGAGGTAGGTACATGGTGTGCCCGATTTCTTATCAGACAATGGTCTGCCGTTAGGTTCGCTGAGATAGACCCCGAAGAGTTCTACGTTTTCACCGATATTCGTCCCTGGGCCCGCACCGGGCGTTCAGGCCGCCGAAGGGTACACTGGCCGGCAAACCAGCTCTATTATCATAAGTCCGAATCCGGCTCCAGGGATTTTATAATTCTCCTTGGCATCGAGCCCCAGCTCAAGTGGAAAAGCTACGTAAACTCCATCATGGAGCTGGGCCGTCAGCTAAACGTAAGCCTCCTGGTGTCCCTTGGTGGATTCTTAGCTGCCGTGCCTCATACCTCGCCACCCCGGCTCACCGGCTCCACCACGGACACCAACTTGCTGGAGCACCTGAGCCCGCCCCGTCGGCCTGGCTATCAGGGTCCCACTGGTATCGTGGGAGTCATGAGCACAACCTGGGGCGATGAAGGGATGCCCACAGCCAGCATCTGGGGGAACGTGCCCCATTACCTCCAGGTGTCTCCCAACCTCAAAGTAGCCGTGGGGCTGGTGGAGCGTCTTAACCAGGTCCTGGATCTCAATCTCGATATGGTGGAGGCCCACCAGATGGCTGCCCAGTTTGGCCAGCAGGTTGAGGATGTGGTCCAGAAGAATCCGGACCTGGTAGCCTATGTGCGGCAACTGGAGGAGCAGGAGGGGAGGTCGGGACTGGAGATTGCCGGAACAGCGGAACTGAGCGAGGAAGAGCTGCCCAGCGGCGAGGCAATGGTAAAGGACCTGGAGGAGTTCCTAAGGCGTCGCCGTCAAGGAGAGCAGTAAGGTCAAAAATCCCCTGAAAAAACCACTAAAGTGTGATCTATATCAATGGGCTGACGCTATTGGGGGATCTAGCGCCTTAACCTAAGTCTGTCGTGGAGCCAAAGCTGCGGGTCTACTCAGGTGATTCTGAGTAGACCCCTTTCATTCGGGCTACCTATCCCCAGGGTCTCTTCCCGCTGTTCAAGATGATTGGCAGGAGCCTGGTATGGGCGAAGTTGAGCTTGAAGTCCAGAACCGTGTCGCTGCCCCCCCAGACGGCGAGTGAGCGTACAGGCTCCGGCGACAGATGATTCGGCGCGGTAACTTTTACGTCGTACAGGCCAGGGAGCAGCGAGAGACTGTAGCGACCCAGGCCGTCGGCGGCAGCCGCGGGAGATCCTGTGTCCACCTTAGCCCCCGAGATAGGTTGCCCAACTGGGTTTTTAACCACGCCCTTGAGTGTGCCGTTCTGCGAACTTACTTCCCTCTCGTGCACAACAATAACGGGGCCTCCAACCAAATAGTCGGGCGGCAGTCTACGGGGATTGTTGTTCAAAGTGGCCGGGGACAGATCCAAGCGGTAAAGTCGCTCTTTAGAAGCCGTGATACTGCGAGTGGTCGTGTCCTGGAGAATACTGCTCCCCTGGGCCACCTGAGCAGGTAGGTCAACGGAGACAGGGCTGCCGCTGTTGTTCCATACCACCATAACTCTGCGGTTGTCGATGGTGTATAGAGTGACTAGTTCCACCAACCCGCTGCGGCTTGGGGTGGCGTAAGCTAACTTGGCGTCGCGAAAGTAGGTGGCGGCTATCTGAAAGGCTCCAAAGGCGGGCCGGAGTGTGCCGTCGTTTCGCACCAGGCCGAAGTATTCGAAGGGGCCCACCGCATCGTCGTAAAGCTGGAAGAAGAATAGCAGGTCTACCCCAGCCGCAAGGGCGTAGGCCGAGGCCTGTAATGTATAGGATGCCTGATTCTCCAGAGTGCCTCGGTTGCTTCCAGGGGAACAGGCAGGCTTACCCCCCAACACAGGGTCGCCGCAGACGGGCAAGCTGCTCTCCGTGACCCATATCTTCTTGCCGGCCATGCCGTGGCTGTTAAGGAGGTCCTTCACCCAGAGGGTCTTGTCGTAGAGCTGGCGGGCCCGGCTGTACCAGTGCCAACCTGTCACGTGGAAGTAGTAGTTGTTGGCGCTGGCGTCACGATCCTGTTTAAGGCTATCGAGGAGCCGGGGGAAGAAAGTCGTATCGAACCAGTAAGCCATGCTGCCCATGACGATGACGGAATTGGAGTCCGCGGCCTTGGCCGCTAGGTAACTCACCTTGAGAAGCTGCTTGTAGTCCTCCAAACTCCCGTTCCAGAACCCGAACCAATTGCTCTGGGATGATGGTGAAAAGTCTGGCTCGTTCCATATCTCCCAATGAGTAATCTGCCCCTTAAAATGGCTTACGGTTGTGTACACAAAGCGGGCCCAGTAGTTGTCCTGGTTGATGCTCTTATTGGGGCCAGGAACGTTGGTGCCGTCGCTGAAGACGGGCTGGTAGAGGTTTTTGGGAGGATATATGGTTGTGCTGATATCCCCCGGACCCAGGAGGGTATGGAAGTCTCCGGATGGTTTGCTGGTTCGTCCAACGCGAACTTCAGACACTGAGGCAACGGAGGTGGATTGTGGAGCTGTGCTGGCCCATTGAGGGGTGCCAAAGAGGATGCCCAGGGTGTTGAGGCCGTGGGCGCGGTCGGCGTTCGCGGTGGCATCCTGCTTTGTGAAGTTGTATGCCCCAGAGGACGACTCTATCTCGTTCCAGTAGAGGGCCCATCGGTTCCAGGAAGCCCCAGACTTGGCTGCCAGTTGGTAGCGGCTTTCCACTGGAGCTTCGCTGCCATACCCGATGTGGGCTATGCCAAAGCGTGGGTTTGGTGGAACCGAGGCGACGGCGGTGGTGGTGGCCCCGAAGGTCGCTGCCCGAAGGATAGCGGGTGCTGCTATCGGGGAGACCAGGGTCACCACTAGAGTTAGGGCCATTGATGTCCAGAGCTTTACTATACTTTTCCGGTGGGTCATTAATGCTCTCTCCTTGTCCCCCTCAACCTCCCCATTTAAGCGGAAAGTCAGGCGGTGGTCTGTCCTTCTGGGGAAGGATCGACCCTCCCCTAGCCCCTCCCTACCAGGGAGGGGAAGTACGCTCAAGCTCGCCGTCTAGAATGCGCAGGTACATCTCGTAGGTACTCTCCGCTACTTGCTTCTGAGTGTAAAGGGCCTCAACCCGCTCTCGTCCTCGTTGGGACAGGTCTTTTCTCATCTCAGGATCGGCCATTAGCTGGGCCAGTCTCTCTCTCAGCGCCCCGGCGTTGCCCTCGGGGAAGACCATACCCGCGGGGCCGATGACGTTGGGGATCTCGCCGGAGTCGCTCCCGACAACCGGCACGCCACAGGCCATGGCCTCCACCAGCACCCTGCCGAACTGCTCCTTCCATCGTGAGCGGGTCAGAGATGGCAAGACTAAGGTGTCTAGCCGTGCCAGTTCTTGGGGCATCTGATGGGATGAGACCGCTCCCTGGAAAGTGACTCTCTGACCGATTCCCAGACT
>JAENIT010000073.1 GCA_016844365.1 Dehalococcoidia bacterium | reverse complement strand
CCAGCGTTCTTGTATTCACGGTATAGCGACCAGAACTCTTCTAAGGCCACCACAGACCTCCTTCGACAAAATCGTCTATAGGGCTGACCTTATCATGGCCACCAGCTATTGTAGGGGCAGGTTTTAAACCTGCCCCTACGGTGGAGCTACACAAACCACTTGTGCATCTTGCGCTCTAGGCCCAGGGCCGCTGCTCGGCGCTTGCCGATGCGGGAGATCACGGCCTCCAGCCAGTCCTCGCCCCACTGGGCCTTGGCCTCGTCCACTAGGGGGTAGAGATCGAAGGGCTCCTGTCCGCCTGAGGCGGACACATTGCCACTGGCCATCTTCCTGTCCGCCAGATTCTTAAAAGCCTGGACGATCTCTTTGGCCTTCATGCTCTGCTGTGCTGCCCACGCTCTCTTGTTTTATCTGTTGCAAACGATACCATAAGGCCGCCCACACCGCTCGCCGCTCGCCGTCGGTGAGGTCTCGCCCCAGGCGGCGACGGGCGGCGCCCACGGCCCTACCCGCCAGATAACCCCAGGTCTTGGGAGTTCCGATGAGCCATCCTTCCACAACCTGAGGGTTATCGGCTACTGTGGCCTCTACGGCCCCACGAACGACATCTTCCATCATCATTTAAGGTCGCGCCATGCCTGCTCCATCACACCACAGATAGTATATAACAGTAGGGCGTAGGGTGGGGCCATTTAATGGATGGCTGTGGAATGATACAATAAGTTCGCCAGGGAATTAAGTAGGGATACACGAAGAAGCGAACAACGTTATGTATTTAGTAGCGTATGATTGGTAGGCTGGACATTACCACGCTGGTGGTGAGCGATGTCCCCCTGTGCGCTGCTTTCTATCGAGAGGCGTTCGGCTTTATGCCTCCGGTAAGTTCGGCCTCAACTACGCGGAGTTTGAGAATAAGGGGGTCCGCTTCCATGCAAGGATCTGCCCCCTAAGTTGCCCTGCAACAAATTGACAGCATTCCTTGCCAGGAATAATATCGGGCTAGGGCCGAATACGCTTTGCTTATTGATTAGTGGATCGACAACTGGCTATGGAAATTAGGTTGGGTAATTGGAATATCTTGCATAGGATTGGGGCAGGCAAGCTGTTAAGTGGACTTTGGCAGCGGGCTAAGAGCGGCCGCAGGAAGCTGGATACCATCTTGGGTCTTGGGGTGACTCGTCTTGGCCTGGCTGTTGTTTCTCTAGCCGTGGGAGGGGCAATCCTGGTATTATTTTTCGAGTCTCAAGAGGGGGGATTATACAGAGACATATGGGATGGCATCTATTGGGCCGTGGTTACTATGACCACGGTAGGCTACGGAGACATAGTACCTAAGAGTCCGGCTGGCAGGGTGGTGGCTATGGCCCTGATGGTGTCGGGTATGGGGCTCCTCTCCCTGCTCACAGCCACCATAGCCTCTGGATTTGTAGCCCAGAGTATCAAGGAGGCAAGGGGATTGGGAACGGTAAGCATAAAAGGGCATATTATAATATGCGGATGGAACCAAAATGCGGAGCGGATAATCCAAGGGATCAGGGACGCGTGGGGCTCGATAGTGCGGCCTCTCGTTCTCGTTAACCAGCTCCCGGAGGAATCGGTGAACGAGATTCTGTACAAGTACAGGGACTGGGATGTTCATTTCATAAGGGGCGACTTCTCCCAAGAGAGCTGCCTGGAGCGAGCCAACATCCGTGAAGCAGAATCGGCGATCATATTAGCCGAAAGCTCCATAGGGACATCATCTCAGGTTGACCAACACACCGTCCTAGCAACCCTGACAATGAAGCATCTCAACCCCCAGGTTCGGGTCTGCGCCCAGGTGCTGAATCCAGAAAGCGAAGCTCACCTTCGGCGAGCCGAAGCTGACGAAGTCGTAGTGGATGGGGAGTATGACTCGTTCCTCCTCTCCGGAGCGGCTGCCACTCCAGGTGTTGTAGAGGCCGTCCGCACCCTCCTCACTTATGGAAGCGGGTCCCAACTCAGAAGGGCGTCCATCCCAAGTCAGTATGTGGGATCCACCTTCAAGGAGCTTTTTGACTACTTCCAAACCCACCATCAGGCCCTTCTGGTAGGCGTCGTTTCCGAGGAGGAGGGTGTCTCCCTTCAGGACGTTCTGGGCGCGGACTATACGGCTATTGACGAGTTCATCTCCAGGAAATTCAAGGAGGCGGGACGAGAGTTCGATGAAGCAGGGAGAGTACGAGTGTCCATCAATCCCGGGAGTGATTACCGGGTTTCTGAAGCTGATTGGGCTCTGGTTATTGGTAAGGCTCCCATAAGAGGCAGATAGTAGATAGTGCCTTAGAGCTGTTTTTACCTGGCAGGCCTTACCAGAGGAGTCCTGGAACGTTTTTCACGTTATAACCTGGTGCGCTGGTGAACAGACGTCCCCTAGAAAGGCGCATGATTTATAGAGAGGCAGGGGAATGGAAGAGATAGGCGTTATAGCTCGGGTGGCGCTTTTTCAGGGGCTTGCAGATAGCCAGATAGAGCGCATCTTGCGACATGCCAAGAGGCGACAATGCAAGGACGAAGAGATAATTATCCAGGAAGGGGACAGAGGGGATTGCATGTATATCCTGGTATCCGGCCGGGTGCAGGTCTCTCGAACCCTAACTCTTCGGCTGTCTGAAGGAGGCTTCGGAGAAGGAGAGAAGAGCTTCATTCAACTGGATGGTAAAGACCATCCCCTCTTTGGAGAAGGCTCCCTCCTTGTGCAAGATAGTGTGCGGGGCGCCACAGTTACCGCCCTTACTCCTTGTGAGCTTTTGGAGATCCACCACAAGGAGTTCGAAATTCTCTGCCGGGACGACACCGACCTGGCCTATAAAGTGTTTCGGAACATGGCACGGGAGCTGAACGCTCGTCTTCGGAGGACTAATCAGGACGTGCTGAAATTAACCACCGCCTTGAGTATAGCGCTGTCAGGCCGATGAGCAGAGGAGGTTGACGGATTGGTGTACATGCGGGGCCTGACACTGAAACCGATTCACATAAATTTTACATCCCATTGTAGCTTTTGCTACACTTCGGCAGGGAGTTGTCTGGCGACTTCCAGTAATGATGAGTGATGTAGTGGGCTTTCACGCCACCGCCCGTGGACTGGTGCAGGGCGTGGGTTTCCGGTATTTTGTTATCACCACGGCTAGGGAACTGGGCCTTAAGGGCTACACCCGCAACTTACCCAGCGGTAGTGAGGTCGAAGTGGCGGCTGAAGGGGAGCGGGAGGCCCTAGGCAGCCTACTAGAGCTTATCGGGATAGGGCCACCAGGGGCTGAAGTGGATCACGTGGAGGTGAGTTGGACTGACCACACAACAGGCTTTTCCTCCTTTGACCTCCGGCGCTAGGGGACCGGAGGGGAGCAGTTTGTCCCCCCCCCGTCTAGAGGCGATGACCTGGGCTATCCTTTGGATCGCCTTCGGGGTCTTTTGCCTCCTTGGTTTGGGGGCGCTGTTTCTGGCCAAGGAGTACTACGTCACCGCCACCGCGGGCCAGGAGGCGGAAGTCGCTACAGTGACCGGCACGGTCCTCATGCGAAGCGCCCCTGTGCCTCAGTGGGTGAGCATTCCTCAGGAGTCCATTATAAGAGATGGGGATGGTATTCGCACTAACGAGTCCTCTCAGGCCTTCATCAGACTGTTTGACGACAGCACTGTTCACATCTACTCCGGCACTGAGGTGAAGTTTACTAAGTTGGCGATCTCCCGGTTTGGCACGAGAAGGGAAATCATCCAGATAGATCTAAGCTACGGAAAGCTTCACGTCGGAGTTTCGCCATCATGGAATGTAAACAAGGAATTCTTAGTCAGATCTGGTGGAGTTGGCGTTTTCCTGGGTGAGGGCAGCTTCTCACTCTCCTCTAATGGTGATAGCTGGCGGGTAAGAGTGGGTGAAACCGGTGTTGCCAGGGTGGTTTCTGGAGGGCAGGAGACTGCGCTGGGACCTAACCAGAGAGTTGAGGGAAACGCGCAGGGTGCGCAGGGTGCGCCTCAAGAGGCTTGGGAGGAGCTTGTATTCAACGGCGACTTTGCCCTCGGCCTGCAGGCATGGCAGGTCGGTCGCGATCTGGGGTTTCAGGAGGGCAAAGACCTGGAGGGAAAAAGCCAGCTATCCTTGGAAGACCGCGGACCAGTGGTGACCTTCCAGCGCCGCGGCAGCAAGGGCAGCCATGCTGAGGACTACATCTATCAAGAGATAGACCAGGACGTGTCAGACCTCACCGAGCTAAAGCTATCTCTGGAGTTCAAGCTGGTGCATCAGAGTCTCTCTGGGGGCGGCTACGTGGGCTCTGAGTACCCAATGATGGTGAAAGTGAGATACCGATCCGGGGCCGCTGAACACATGGCTTTCTGGGGGTTTTACTATCAGAATGAAAGCGGCAACCGTACCGATGGCGGTGCGCAAGTAAACCACAACACTTGGCTTTCGTATACGACCCCTGAGAACCTAATGGCCTTGAGTCCACGCCCAGAGAAGATTATATCAGTCCAGGTGAGCGCCAGCGGCTGGGACTACGAGGGCAAGCTAAGAAGAATTAGCCTCGTGGGGAAGTAAATTCCCAGAGCATACCCATTCTATGCAGCCTCAGTCTCTCCCACGTAGGGGTGTATACCGTAGGATAGGTCGGCCCCTACAAGTTTCTTCAGCACATCCTCGTTTAGTGCCCGCCCATCCGATGGGCCAACCCAGATCCTGAATTGCTCGTGGATCTCCTCAAGGGTCATAGGTTTGTTTCCGGATGCCAGGAAAACCCTGAAAATTACCTCCATGATCGGTAATGAGGGATTATTATACTCGGGGGCGGTGGAGCAGCACTGTTGAATCGTAGCTATGAGGCTAGAGCCGCTACCCGGTGATCCCACAGGATCGCC
>JAENIT010000072.1 GCA_016844365.1 Dehalococcoidia bacterium | reverse complement strand
TCCTGCTCATAGCCATCTACTAGAAGATAAGTGGCAAGGTTCACATCAGAACCTTTCTCTTCTGTATCTTGCACCTCTACAATAGCGCCAAGCCCGGCGGCAGTAACCAAAGGTCGCCGCTTTCTCCGTGGACGGAATTGCCCCCAATGGACTGTAAGGTTGGGACTTGTTCTCAGCGCACGAATATAGATCTGTTGCCTAATCAGTTGGCTTGGATCATTCGGCCTTGGGGCAATCTGGGCAGTAAAATACCGAATTCGATGAATTTGGTCCTTGGGAAACAACAGCATACACAGTTTACCCAAATCAAGCCATTTGTAAGGTGTGCCTCTAACTGCCCGATTGTATAGGTTAAACCCGTCCACATATACACTTGTGCGCATTTACACAGCCTTCGGCCCACATAAAAAACAGAGACCGCCTCGCAGAGGCGGTCTCGACCCTGCCACCGAAGCGACAGAGGGGGTTTGTAGTATTACCATACCGCACTTTAGTGGTGTTGTCAAGGTATTTTTGCCACCGATAAGTGCCCATTACCTTCGCCTATATACGAGTTGTGGCAGAAGGGGCTACATCAAGTCCAGCCCCAGGAGGTCCTGGTAGGTCTCCCGTCTCCGTATGAGCCTCGACCTGCCTTCGGAGACCATGACCACTGCGGGCTTGAGGGCGAGGTTGTAGTTGCTGGCCATGGCCAGGCAGTAGGCCCCCGAGGCGGGCAACGCCAGGAGGTCGCCGGACCTGAGCTGGGGAGCGGAGAGGTCTCGAATGAGGAGGTCGCCCGACTCGCAGTACTTGCCAGCCACGGTGACCACCTCCGACGGCTCCTCCAGGGCCCGGTTGGCCACCAGAGCCTCGTAGGCGGCGTCGTAAAGGGCTGGCCTTATGTTGTCGGCCATTCCCCCGTCCACCGAGACATACTTCCTAACACCAGGAATCTCCTTTATCGCCCCTACGGAGTACACCGCAACGCCGGCTCGTCCTACAATGGACCTCCCCGGTTCCAGTATCAGAAGGGGAGGCTCAAATCCGTGAATCTTGCACTGAGACAGCAAGGCAGATGCTATTGCCTCGGCGTACTCCCTGACGGGGGGAGCGGGTCGGTCCCTGACATACTGAATAGCGAAGCCGCCCCCCGGACTCAGCTCCTCCAGAGGATAGCCGTGCTTCCGCTTCATATCGGCCGCAAAGGCCACGACGATCTCCATCGCAACTTGGTAGGGCTCGGTCTCATAGATGGGGGATCCCAGGTGGAAGTGGAGACCCACGGGCCGTAGGTGTGGCGCGGCCATGGCGACCGCCACCGCTGCTTCAGCCTGGCCCGTGGCTACGGAAAGGCCAAACTTACTGTCAGTGATGCCAGTGGTGGTGTGAACGTGAGTGTGAGGGTCCACCCCGGGGGTAATACGCAGCATGATGTCCTGAGTCATTCCCATCTGTGCACAGAGAGACTCTAGCAGGGCAAGCTCTGCCATACTGTCTACCACAATCCTCCCCACTCCCCCCTGGATCGCGGCCCGAAGCTCGCTTTCGCCCTTGTTGTTGCCGTGAAAGTAGACCTTCTCCATGGGGAATTCCACCGACTGAGCCACAGACATCTCTCCACCCGACACAACGTCAAGACCGACCCCCTCCTGGTTGAGCAGGACGGCCAAAGCCCGATTGATAAAGGCCTTACATGCGTAGATTACCCTGACTTTAGGGTAGAGTCGCCCAAACTCGCCGAGGAAGTCCCGGCACTGGCCCCGCAAGGTCTCCTCGTCGAAGATGTAAAGGGGTGTGCCGTACTGGGCCGTCAATTCGACCACGTCTACTCCGCCGAGGGTAAGGTGTCCCGCCGAGTTCACCGCGGCGGTCATGGGGAAGATAGTGGAGCCTTGCAGTAAGGTTGAGGCGTTCATTATCACCGTCCTGTATGGGTCTAAAGCCTCTCGATTATACCTACGCCGGCCGAGAGTGGCAATCTCCCCTCCTTCGTAGGGAGGGGCTAGGGGAGGGTCGACTTTCCTCAAAAGCCAACCCACACCTTACACCATACCGGTCTTCTCAACCACAAAGTTTTCCAGAACCAGGATGTCGATGTCGCTGCGGACGAAGGTGCTGTAAGCATCCGCCGGGCTGTTGACGATGGGCTCGCCTCGGAGATTGAAGGAGGTGTTCAGGAGCACAGGGACACCTGTCAGAGCATCAAACCTCTCCAGGAGTCGCCTGTAACGGGTGTTGTCCCCAGAATGCACCGTTTGGAGTCTTCCTGTGCCGTCTACGTGCGTCACTGCGGGGATGACCCCATGCTTCTCCGGCTTAACCGGCGCCACCAAGAGCATAAACCTAGCCGGATAGCAGTCGATGGGATCTGATATCTCGAAGAAATCGCAGGCCCGCTCGGCCAAGACCACCGGAGCAAAGGGCCGGTAGGGCTCGCGGAACTTGATCTTGGTGTTGACTATGTCCTTCATCTCCTCCCGCCGAGGGTCGGCGAGGATGCTGCGGCTGCCCAAGGCCCGCGGCCCCCACTCGAAACGTCCCTGGAACCAGCCCACCACCTTGCCCTGGCCCAGGGACGTAGCTGCGTAGTCCAGAAGCGAGTCCTCCTCTGCAAACTCTCGGTATGGGATGCCCTGAGCGGTTAGGAAGTCCTTGACCTCCTGGGGAGAATACCCTTTGCCCCAGAGGGCGTGCTCCATGACGAAATTCTTTTCGTTACCTAGGAGGTGATGGTAGGCGTATTGGGCGGCCCCCAAGGCTCCCCCGGCGTCCGAAGCCGCCGGCTGGACGTACAGAGACGTAAACGGAGTCTCCCGAAGGATGCGGCCGTTGGCTACACTGTTCAGAGCGACGCCTCCGGCAAAGCAGAGGTTGGGAAGGCCAGTGGTCTCATGCAGATGTCGGGCCATAGTGAGTAGAATCTCTTCTGTCACTGTCTGGATACTTGCTGCGACATCTGCGTAATACTGGTTCTTTTCACACAACTCCTCATAATTGTGAGGCCTCGGTCCGAAATAACTAGGATACCCGGACGATGCGGTGAAAAAGTAGGTCTCTGGCTCCCTTGGAGGACCAAAAAGCTCCTCGAATTTGCGGGTGAACGCCTGCTTGGTGGAGTAGTGGAAAGAGAAGTAGTCCATATCCAGCCACAAAGAGCCGTCCTGTCCAATGCGCAACAGCTCCCTCACCTTGTCTACATAGCGGGGCTGGCCATAGGGGGCCATCCCCATAACCTTGTACTCCCCATCGTTGACCTCGAATCCTAGGAAAGCTGTGAATACACTGTAAAGTAATCCGATGGAGTGAGGGAATCGAAGCTCCTTAATGATCTCAAGTTTGTTGCCGCGTCCAATTCCGAGGGTTGCCGTGGCCCACTCCCCAACGCCGTCCGCTGTCATGACCGCCGCCTCTTGATAAGGAGACGAATAGTAGGCGCTGGCGGCGTGCGATATGTGGTGCTCTGTGAAGATGATTTTGGTCTTTTTATTCCGCCGCAACTCACGACGGAGGGTGCTCTTCACCCACAGCTTGTCTGAGAGCCAGACTATCATCGCCTCTCGGAAGACTTGGAGGGACTTGGGGAAGGTTTGAAGTATTGTCAGAAGTATCCGCTCAAACTTCAGGAACGGCTTCTCGTAGAATACTATGTAGTCTAACTCTGACGCATCTATTCCCGCTTGCTCCAAGCAGAAGTCTATAGCGTTCACTGGAAAGGTAGAATCGTGCTTCTTCTTGGTGAAGCGCTCCTCCTCAGCGGCAGCAACCAATACGCCGTCCTTGAGAAGGGCGGCGGCGGCATCATGGTAATGGCACGATATGCCCAGAATATACATGGCTAAGATTGCCTCTCGGCCTCTATCATAGTGTATCCTTGCACTTCCCGGGGATACCAGACGCCGGCGCGTTTAGAGTGGAGCATCAGGGGGTCTGATAGCAGGCGCGCGCCCACGGCGAAGGGGGCGACCATGACCATGTATATCAATGTCAGAATCACCCGAGCCTGGAAGTTGCCCACAGCGTGGGCGATCGGTACCCACTTGAGCCATAGCCATCGAAGAACTAGCATAGAGTATAATTTAATCCGTGTTCTTGCCTAGAAGAAAGTGTATATGAAGGGCGCGATGCCGGTGGCCTGGCCAAAGACCAGGATAAGGCCGAAGAGAAGCAGGAACGCCACCAGAGGCATTAGCCACCATAGCTTACGTCTCCATAGGAAGGACAGTAGCTCACCGGCTACCTCAAATTTGTCAAAGAAAGATGCGAGTGCTCTCATAAAGAGGATACCTCTGAGGGTATAGTACTTTTAGTTTACCAAGGAGTAATTATGTGCTGAAAGATTAATAATTTCAACTTTTACTATCTAGGACGCACTCTGGGAATCACTAAACGGACCACTTTGACTCTTACGGCCAATCATGACAAAGAAACCGCCCTCTTTGCCGCCGCTAATTAACATGCCAAACTGAACCAGGAAGCGGTCTATGGCGCTTCCTTTGGGGTTTGGGGCGAGCAGTTTTTCCTTCGATGAAAAAACCGCGGACGCGGTAGACTTAGGTATACTGTTAATGAATTCGAATCCGGTTTGCTCAAACCAACCAAGCACCTCTCCAAGCGTGTGTTTGGACTCATGGGGGTGCTTATACTGATCCATGAACCAGGTGTGTTTTCTGGTGTCGCTGACATCCTTAGCCATAAGACGGGTATCCAAGAATTTGAACCTATCCCCAGATAACCTGAAGATAAAACGCCGAATGTCTGTGGAGATTCTGCCGTATTTGTTATAGAGGCCAACGATAATGAAGCCTCCGGGCTTAACCAACTGGGCAATAGACTGAAACCCACGAAACGGGTCGCTGGTGTGGTGCAACACGCCATTGCATATCACGAAGTC
>JAENIT010000071.1 GCA_016844365.1 Dehalococcoidia bacterium | reverse complement strand
GGATAGGCCTATTACCCTGACGCCGGGGCCTCCTATATCTAGCTACATTATTGAGGGCAGGCGTTGATCCTGTATGTTGATAGCTCTAGTGCAATAAAGCTGTATTTGCGCAGAGTTAACGTTATTGAAGAAGGGGCTGATACCATTTACCGTATTGCTGAAGAGGCAGATGTCGTAGCCACCTCAAGGATAACATACGTTGAAGTAATGTCTGGTCTAGCTATAGCCTACTACAATACACATAGAATTGTAGGCGAGGATGACTACCGAGGGCTTATCGAAGATTTTACCCAAGATTGGCGTAGCTACGTGAAAGTGTCCGTAACCAACCGGGTAGTTAGACTCGCCGGAGACCTCGCAGATAGATACATACTAAGGGGTTACGACTCAGTGCAGTTAGCGTCGGCCTTAGATTTAGAACAACGACTGGGGATAAAGATAATTTTCTCCACCTGGGATAATGATCTGCTGAGAGCAGCCCCGGCTGAGGGTCTAATCATCGCTAGTAACGGAGGTTCATCTTGAGTATTCTGATTGACAAAAACAGTCGCCTTCTGGTGCAGGGCATCACCGGAGGCGAAGGTAGCCTGCACGCTAAGTTGTGCAAGGAGTACGGCACTAACGTCGTCGCTGGAGTTACCCCTGGCAGAGAGGGGCAGCAGGTGGAGGGAGTGCCCGTCTTCAACACCATCGCCAAGGCCGTAAAGGAGACCGGGGCTAACGCCAGCATCATCTTCGTGCCTGCCGCCTTCGCCACCGACGCCATCTTCGAGGCGCTGGAAGCGGGAATCGCCCTTGTGGTGGTGATCACCGAGGGCATCCCCACGGCGGACATGGTAGCGATACACCGCTATACCCAACTCTCGGGTCAAATGGTTATTGGCCCTAACTGCCCCGGCCTCATATCTCCTGGGAAGGCTAAGGCCGGGATCATGCCCGCGGACGCCTTCATGCCAGGTCGAGTGGGGATGGTAACCCGCAGCGGCACCCTCCTCTACGAGTCCGCGGCCCAGCTCACGACCCTGGGCATCGGCCAGACCACCTGCGTGGGCATCGGCGGCGACCCGGTGCCCGGCACCAACTTCGTGGACATGCTAGAGAGGTTCAACTCCGACCCGGAGACCGATGCCATTGTGCTCATCGGTGAGATCGGGGGCGTTGCCGAGCAGGAGGCTGCGGAGTACATCAAGGAGAAGGTGAGAAAGCCCATGGTGGGCTTTGTGGCCGGAGTGAGCGCACCTCCGGGGCGACGCATGGGCCACGCCGGAGCCATTATCACCGGGAGCGCCGGCACCGCCTCGGAGAAGCTGGCGGCCCTGGAGCGAGCAGGGGTGGTTGTAACCCGAAACCCCGGGGAGATCGGTGTTACGATGCAGAGGGTGCTTCGTAAATAGCTTCAGTATGATAGAGCAATCAACTGCCTTTCAGCACGCCATATACGAAGTGGCAAGGGCCGTCAACTCCACCCTCTCGGTGAAGGAGGTGTTGGACGCCTTGGTGAGGAGCGCAACTGAGGCCACACAGGCCAAGGCCTGCTCCCTCTTTCTCCTTTCTCCCGACGGTAAGGAGCTTCTCCGCAGCGCCTACTACGGTCTCAGCCAGGAGTACATCCATCATCGGGGGCCGCTGCGAGCCGACAAGAGTCTCGCTGAGGCCTTGGAGGGCAACCCCGTAGCCGTCGCCGACGCAGTGCGAGATCCCCGAGTCCAGTTCCGTGAGGACGCCCGCAGGGAGGGCATCGCCTCCATTCTAAGTGTACCTGTTTACCTGAAAGATGAGGTCATCGGGGTCATGAGATTGTACACCGGCGAGTCCCATGATTTCACCGATGAAGAGGTGGCCTTTGCCGGCTCTATTGCTAATTTGGGAGCCATAGCGATAGAGAACGCCAAATTGTATGAGTCGATGAAGAGTAGCTACGATGAGATCCGCAGGGGGATCATGTCCTGGTACGATATCCTCCTGGACAAACCCAGGCCCGTGGCCTTTGCCCATCCCAGCGAGGCGGAATTCGCCCGTATTCTGGACTACCACCAGATCCCCTGGCTGTACGAACCTCGCTCTTTCCCCATCAGATGGGAGGGCGAACAGGTAATGGAGATGTTCACCCCGGACTTCTTTATGCCCACCCTGGACCTCTATGTGGAACTGACTACCATGAGGCAGAGCCTGGTTACGGAGAAGAACCGTAAGGCGCGTCTTCTGCGTGAGCGCTATCCGGAGGTGAATATCCGGCTTCTGTACCGTAATGTGCTGTTCAGCGCCTACGAGATAGAGGAGCGGGTTAACGAGCTAGGGGCTCGCATCACTCAGGATTACGAGGGTCGCCGGCCGGTGCTAGTGGGAGTGCTGAAAGGGGTTACCTGCTTCATGGCCGACCTGATGCGCCACATCTCGCTACCGGTGACCATTGATTTTATGGCCGTCTCCCCTTACGAGAGTGAGGCTCCGGGCGTGGTAGCAATAGTCAAGGACCTTCAGATCAGTATCACCGGGCGGGATGTTATTATGGTAGAGGACGTAGTGGACACCGGTCTCACCCTGAACTACCTCCTCGGTTACCTGTCATCCCGCCATCCGGCCAGCTTAAAGGTATGCACCCTGCTGGACAAAAAGGCCAGGCGCTTAGCTGACGTGCCCGTAGATTATGTCGGCTTTGAAGTGCCTGATGAGTTCGTGGTGGGGTACGGCCTGGACTTCCGCGAGGAATACCGTAACCTCCCCTTTATAGCCGCACTGAAGCCGGAGGATGGGAGATGACAATGGATCTGTCGGCGAAGTGGGCAAAAATAAACGCCCCAAGTGACCTCGCCCTATCCTCTGCTCCCGTCTCCTGCGAACCAGGGGGCTTTCACCGCCCTAACTCGCCCTCCACGCTACCCGAAGAATGGACTCAACCACTTGGGACTCCTGAAGTCTATCACGGTGAGAAGGCCCTTGTCAAGCCCCTAGTAGAGTTTTTAGACCTGAAATTCCAGGAATTTCTCAATCTCCTCGGCGAAGTCGGGATGCTGATCCACGTTAAGTGGCCTAACGCCCTCATCTACCCCAGGGCTATCTTGGTATCTCTCAGTGACTACATCGAGATGGAATGTCCTGAAATTGCATTGTGTAACGAACACCGCATAAACTTCTGGACAGAGACCCCTCGCTTAGCATAGGGCTCCTAGTAGTAACCACAGCCAGACGAAAACAACGGCCCCTTTGTCGCCGGAACTCACCAGAGGCAGCCGCGCTCGAAGGAAAAAGTAAGACAGTCGACAATCGCTATAAAATTAATGATGTAGAAAGGACAACCATTGATAACAACAGTAGTCGGTAACTATCCAAAAATACCCTCCCTCGGCGGAGGGCCCAACATTCGCCAGGCCATAGCCCGCCACGACGAAGGCCGCATCACCGACCAGGAACTGGCCCAGCTCTTCGATGAGGCCACGGTAGACGCTATCCAGGAGCAAGCCCAGGCGGGCATCGACCTAATCACCGACGGTCATATCCGATGGGACGATGGTCAGACCTACCTGGCCGCCAAGCTGGGAGGATTCTCCATCAACGGCCTAATCCGCTACTTCGACTCCAACACCTACTATCGCCAGCCGATGGTGGAGGGAGACGTGGTCTGGAAGTCGCCAATCTTGGTGCGGGACTTAAAATTCGCTGTCGAGGCCAGCCCTGTGCCCGTCAAAGTGGCGCTACCAGGACCCTTTACTCTGGCCTCGCTCTCCAGCAACCAGCACTATCAGGAGCAGAAGACGCTGGTGATGGACCTGGCGGCGGCCCTTAACCAGGAGGCAATGTCCCTGGAGGCTGCGGGCGCTACCTTCGTCCAGTTCGATGAGCCCAGCCTGCTCAAGGCTAAGAGCCAGTTTCCTCTTTTCCAGGAGGCGTCGCGTGTCCTCACCCAGGGGCTTACGGCCAAGACCGCCCTCTACACCTACTTCGGCGATGTGAGTGGCATGGTACCCCAACTCTTCTCCCTGCCCTTCCAGGTCTTCGGCCTCGACTTCGTCACGGGGCCCAACAACTTCCCCCTGGTAGCGGGCCTCCCCTCAGACAAGGAGCTGGCCCTGGGCATCCTCGACGCTCGAAACACCAAGATGGAGTCGGTGGACGAGATTGTGGAGGCGGTGCGCCGGGTGAAGCAGCACGTGGGGCTGGACAGGATGTACATCAACCCCAGTTGCGGACTGGATTTTCTCCCCCGACGAAACGCCTACAACAAACTTGTTCGACTCGTGGAGGGCGCAAAGCGCGCCCAGGAGGTGCTTTCATGACTAAAGGACTACTAACCACTTCTGTTGGCAGCTTCCCCAAGCCGCCGTATCTCACTCAGGCGAGGAATCGCCACGCCGCAGGGCGGATGGAGCTATCGGAGCTACGCGAGCTGGAGAGGCAAGCCACCCGAGAGTGGATTCAGATACAAGAGGAGCTGGGCATCGACATCCTGGTGGACGGCGAGCAGTATCGGGGCGACATGGTGACTTACTTCGCTGAAGAGATGGAGGGATTCGCCATCAGCGGCCTCGTCCGCTCCTACGGGAATCGCTACTACCGCAAGCCCATCGCCGTGGGCCCCGTGGGCCGAAAGAGCCCCATCACCGTGGAGATGTACAAGTACGCCCAGAGCCTCACCAGTCGGCCCGTCAAGGGGATGCTCACCGGCCCCTACACCATGGTGGACTGGTCCTTCAACGAGCACTACCCCTCTCGGGAGGCCTTCGTCATGGATTTGGCCCGTGTAGTCCACGAGGAGGCCCTGGACCTGGAGCGAGCCGGAGCCAAGTACATCCAGATCGACGAGCCGGCGGCCTCCACCCGCCCGGAGGAGATGGACTTGGTGGCCCGTGGCCTCAAGGTGGTGACCGACGGCCTCTCCGCCTTCACCATCACCCACGTGTGCTACGGCGACTTCGCCGCGGTCTTCGACAAGCTGATCAATCTCCCCGTGGACCAGCTTGACCTGGAGATGACCAACAGCAGCTTCGACCTCCTGGAGCTCTTCCGAGGACGTAAGTTCGAGAAGACCCTGGCGATGGGGGTGGTGGACGTCCACACCCACGTGACCGAGGGCCTGGAGGATGTGAAGGCGGGCATCCGCCGGGGGCTGGAGGTCTTCCCTCCGGAGCGCCTCTACATCGACCCCGACTGCGGCCTCAAGACCCGCACCGTTGAGGAGGCCAGGGCCAAGCTCGCCGTCATCGCCCAGGCCGTCCGTGAGGTGAAGCAGGAGCTGGGCATTGAGTGATGGAGGATAGCTTGTACTTAATAACCCCAGGAGTTATAATCAGTGCAGTTCGCCGTTGAGTACTACATACGTCCCAGAGGCGATGTACCGGTCCAGGAGTGGCTAAGTAGTCTGCCAAAAAAGGACGCTGCTGCCATAGCCGCAAGAATCCTTAAATTAGGAGAAGAACCGTTCACAATATTGCTGGGGTTAAGCACGATCGAAAGGATACACGGCAACGATCGAGATTTCTACGAGCTAAAAAGCGGGCCATATAGAGTCTCCTTTCACCGTGATCCTAGCATAGGCAAATGTGTCCTTTTGTGGGGCTTCCGTAAGACAAGGCAACGGGAAACCAAAGAGATAGAACACGCAAGGGGGTTACTCCATGAGTACCTCAACACGTAATGTTGACTTTTATGATGACCTTCGAAAGCGGCTGGAGGACATCGAATTCAAGGGGGAATTTGGCACTGAATTGGCTAAAGCTGATTTGGGTATAGCGCTAGCAGAAGCTAGGCACGCTGCGGGACTTACCCAAGCAGCGCTGGCGGAGTTGGTAGGTGTGCGCCAGAGCTACATCGCGAAACTGGAAGGAGGCGAGGCGAATCCCACCATCGGCACTCTCGGCAAGATCCTCGCGATATTGGGCAAGCGGCTGATTTTCAGCTTCGGAAACCTGCCTGATAAGACCACTACTACTGGTGTTTATACTCCTACTAGCTAGTGCCGAAAGAACCACCCAAGGCCGTCCGTAAGGTGAAGCAGGAGCTGGGCATTGAGTGGTGGAGTAGTGCTTTTTCCACTTGAGATCCTTCTCCACGATCCACGAGGTATGATTCTGTAGGGGGCCAGAGAAAGATTAGCATTAAGTTACGCGGCTGAGCAGGGAGGCACCGTAGCAATGGAGTCGAAAGAGGAATATCTTAGACAGCATATCGGGGAATCTTTCAACATCTATCAAGGAACGATGACGATGCTTTCCATCATCCTGGGTTTTGTGTTTGCAACTTTGGTGCAACTACTTAACGACGATCGTTCCCTCACTCCTCTAACCGTCATGGCCGCACGGTTTCTAATGGGAGCCTTGTTATTGCTACTTTTTTCGCTCCTATGCTTTCACATGACAGCCCATAGAGTGATTAGATACTGGGGATTCTTCTACCCAATAAGTATCTACAATCGGATCGGGAGTGTCCTGTTGGTATCGGGTCTTTTCTCAGCGCTGATGAGCGTCAGCTTTCTGTTTTGGAATAGAGGCTTGTATGTAGAGAGTATTGTTGAAGCGGGGGCCGCGTTTGGTCTAGTCTTCCTTATGCTGTATATGGGCCCTCGAATTCATCTACGGGCATCGTACGTGCGTAGCATTGACGAAATTAGACCGCAACACACAAGTAAAAACTAGCCGCAGTAGACCTTATAGCCTCCTACCCACCTCCGAGGCGTACCTCACCCCCACACGCTCAGCGTTCTCCGCCAGCCACTGGCGGAAGCCAGTGCGGCCTGTTGGCGGCCCGTGGGCGGGTTTGACGATAATTAGGCAGTAGTCTATACTTTCGGAGGTGCGCCGGAAGCTGGGGATCAAGAAAGGGGACCTGGTGGCTGTTATAGAGACGGCTGATGGGGTCTTAATCACGCCCCAGGAGGTTATCGCCATGAAAGCCCTCGACCGCATCGGCGAGGCCCTGAGAGAGCGAGGGCTCTCCTTAGAAGAGCTTATCGAGTCGGGCCGGGAGGCACGCAGCCAGATCATCCAAGAGGAATATGGCATCGAGCCCAAGGAGAAGGCCGAGTAGGGTCTTTGTCGACAGCAGCGTCTTCATCGCCGCCGCCATCTCTGAGACCGGCAGAGCAAGAGATCTCTTCAGGAGGAGCTTTCACGGGGAGTTGACCCTACTGGTGAGCCCTCTCGTCCTCGAGGAGACTACTCGCAACCTCGCCGGCAAGGCTCCTGAAGCACTCCCCGCCTTCCAGATTCTCCGGCAGGTGCTCTCAACCACCTCTGTCAACCCTCCGAGACGCCTCGTGCTCCGAGTCGCCCAGGTGGTGGCGGTCAAGGACGCGCCCATCATTGCAGCAGGCATGCACAGCAGAGCGTCTTACTTAGCCACCTATGACCGAAGACACCTCCTCAGCATAAGAGAGGATATTCTGGCCCATTTTGGTATCGAGGTGGCCACCCCGGAAGAAATTCTCTCCCGTCTTCAATAGGAGGTATCACCTCCTCTTTCCCACCTCAGAAGCATAACTCGCTCCCAACCGCTCAGCGTTCTCCCGCAGCCAATCGCTGAAAAGAGTGCGGCCCGTGGGCGGTTTGTGGGAGATTAGGAGATTGTCCATAAGCCCTCGGATTTCGTCCCCGGTTATCACCACATCCCTCACCAAGTAGCCCAGAAGTTTCCCAAAGAGGAGCGCGAGCCATGGGCTTACGTGGACGATCTTCGCTCGGCTGCCGACGGCCTCGGCGAGGAGTCGGACCAGCTCGTCGTAGGTGTAGGTCTCGGGGCCGGCGGCGTCGGTAACTATGTTCTCGTTCTTCTCGCCGAGGCTTGCCGCCAGGTCCGCCACGTCCTCGACGAAAACAGGCTGGAGGCGGTACTCCCCGGAGCCGGGGATCGCGAACACCAGGAACCGTCGCAGAAGCCAGGCGATGTTGTTGATGAGGATGTCGCCCTCGCCGAAGATGACCGTGGGCCGGAAGATGGCGTAGGAGAGACCAGAAGTAATAATCGTCTCCTCCACCAGCCCCTTGCCTCGATAGTAGGGCAGGGGCGAGTCGGCGGAGGCGTTGGCGATACTGATGTGAACGAGCCGGCGGACTCCCGACTCCTGGGCCGCGCGGATGAGGACTTTACTGTTCTCTACCGCCGTGTCGAAGGTGGCTTTGCCCATGGGGAAGCGGACCCAGTAGGTGTTGTAGAGGGTCGTCGCTCCGCGAAGACTTGTAGTAAGGGCGTTGGGGTCTCGAAAGTTGAGCGGATGGACCGCCACATGGCCCCAGAGGGGGTCTTGAGGGTTGCGGAGTCCTGAGTTTACCGAAGGAGGGTGATTCGTCAAGGTGTGGACTCCTCGGCCCGAGGAGAGGAGTCGTCGGGCGATGTGTCCACCGGTGTAGCCGAAGGCCCCGGTGACCACGTCGAAGTCTGGAGCATTTATAACAGTCATGTCATTTCTTAGAGCAGAACTTCGCCTGTAGACACGGCAATTATACTCTGCGTGGTAGATGAAGGGCTAGTCTCGAGTAATCGCGTCTTGGCCGATAAAGAGTAAGGGCACGGTGTCTACCGTGCCCTGTTTCGCGAACCAGGAGGAGAAAGGGCAGCGCTTGCCCAGAGAGGAGCAACTCTAGGCCGCTACGAGGGTCTTATCCGCCACCGGGAGGTTGCCTGAATACTTGCCCAGTATCATGGCTGTCTCGGCGTCGCTAAGAGTCCGGCCGCACTGCAAGCACCCCAGATCATCGCTATTACCGCTCACCCGATATACGTCCCCTCGACATTTTGGGCAGGCCTTAAGCCACCAACGCATGGATATCACCACCTTTTCTGCAAACTATGCTGTTAACACAGCACATTTCTTTATATAACAATCGACCGTTGTAAAAGTTTCCCTTGTTATAGATTACTAAGAGAATGCGAGTTTCACCTCACCTGTTTGGGGGGGTTCCCACTCACCCAAAAGAGTGATTTCGAAGGGCGTGGTTTCTACTTCAGGAGGTGGCCTCCCTACCTTTGGTGTAGACGATTAACCCGTGATGGCCTTGACCTTGATCTCCCTGGGCTTGGCAGCCTCAGCCTTAGGGATGCGCAGACATGTCCCTTACAGTCGCTAGCTCAGCGGATGGTTCCCAACGTTGCAGTGTCATTGTCCATCCTCCTTTTTAGCAGACCTTTAAGTTTAGAGAGGCCACCTCACTTCCATAGTTGGTATTATATACATTGATATACATCGTATCAAGTGGTATAATATATGCAGGTTGAGTAAATGTCACGAAAGGGGGTACAATCAATCAGGTGAGTCCTTTCCTAGTGGAAGCTGCTTGGACGGCGCCAGACAAACTGATGAACAAGAGGAGTGGCTATGCAAGAGATTCAAGGGCTGTACATCATAAGCGTTGCAGCCAGGATTCTGGAGATGCATCCTCAGACCCTGCGCAAGTACGAGCGGGCTGGATTTATCGTTCCCTCCCGCACCATAGGTATGTTGCGTCTTTACTCGGCTGAGGATATAGCAAGGTTGCGGCTCATCAAACACCTGGTAGAGAACCTGAACTTGAATCTGGCCGGTGTGGAATTGGTCCTACAGATGCTTCCGAGCCTGGTAAGTCTGCGGGAGCTTTCGGAATCATCCTTCAGCGAGCAGGAGTTGAAACGCCAGGTAAGAGTGAAAACGGACGATATGCTGGCCCACTTAGGCGTCTCCGCCAGATAAAACCTTCGACTTTTACATTTCCGACAGGAGGAATAACATGCCCAAAGTAATAGGGATAGATTTAGGGACCACGAATAGCTGTGTCGCCGTCATGGAGGGCGGCGAGCCGGTGGTCATCCCCAACGCCGAAGGAGGCCGAGTTACGCCCTCGGTGGTGGCCATGTCGCGGAGCGGAGAGCGACTGGTGGGCCAGGTGGCCAAGCGCCAGGCGGTGACCAATCCGGAGAACACCGTCTTCTCCATCAAGCGCTTCATGGGGCGCAAGTACAAAGACCCCGGAGTGCAGCGGGACCTCTCCCTGATGCCCTACAAGGCCACCGAGGCCCCCAACGGGGACGTGCGGGTGCTCATGGGGGGGAAGGAGTACAGCCCGCCGGAGGTATCGGCCATGATCCTACAGAAGCTGAAGGCCGACGCCGAGGCCTATCTGGGGGAGAAAGTGACCGAGGCGGTGATAACCGTGCCCGCCTACTTCAACGACGCCCAGCGCCAGGCCACCAAGGATGCGGGGCAGATCGCGGGCCTCAGCGTGCTGCGGATAATCAACGAGCCCACCGCCGCCTCGTTGGCCTACGGGCTGGACAAGAAAAAGGACGAGACCATCGCGGTGTACGACCTGGGAGGCGGCACCTTCGACATCTGCATTCTGCAGCTAGGAGAGGGAGTCTTCGAAGTGAAGTCCACCAACGGAGACACCCACCTGGGGGGCGACGACTTCGACCAGAGGATCATCGACTGGCTGTGCGACGAGTTTCGGCGGGAGCAAGGGATAGACCTTCGAGGGGACCGGATGGCACTGCAGCGGCTGAAGGAGGCGGCGGAGCGGGCCAAGATCGAGCTCTCATCGACGCCTCAGACCGAGATAAACCTTCCCTTCATAACCGCGGACGCCTCGGGGCCCAAGCACCTTAACGTCACATTGACTCGGGCCAAGCTAGAGCAATTGGTGATGGAGCTGGTGGAGCAGACCGTAGGTCCCTGCAAGCAGGCCCTCAGCGACGCCGGGATCGCGGCCGCCCAGGTGGATGAAGTAGTGCTGGTGGGAGGGATGATCCGAATGCCCCTGGTGCAGGAGAAAGTGCGGCAATCCTTTGGGAAGGAGCCCCACAAGGGGGTGAACCCGGATGAGGTGGTGGCGATGGGGGCCGCCATCCAGGGGGCAGTGCTCAAGGGTGAAGTAACCGACGTGCTGCTCTTGGACGTGACCCCGCTGACCCTGGGGATAGAGACCCTGGGCGGAGTGATGACGGCGCTGATCACCAGGAACACCACCATACCGACGGCCAAGAGCCAGAGCTTCTCCACCGCGGCGGACAACCAGGCCTCGGTGGAGATCCACGTATTGCAGGGGGAGCGGCCCATGGCTGGGGACAACAAAAGCATAGGGCGGTTCATACTGGACGGGCTGCTGCCGGCGCCCCGGGGGATGCCCCAGATAGAGGTGACCTTTGACATCGACGCCAACGGGATACTGTCCGTTAGAGCTCAGGACAAGGGCACAGGGCGGGAGCAGAAGATAGCCATCACCGCCAGCTCTGGGCTCAGCAAGGAAGAGGTGGAACAGATGCGCCGGGAGGCGGAGCTTCACGCCCAGGAGGACGCTCGTAAGCGGGAGGAGGTAGAGGCTCGTAACACTGGGGACTCTCTGGCCTACCAGGGGGAGCGGCTGCTCCAGGAGCACGGGGATAAAGTGCCATCGGAGCTGAAGAGCGAGGTGGGGGGTAAGATCGCCGCCCTGAGGAGCGCGCTCAACGGTAGCGATGTAGAGGCGATAAAGGGCGCCGCGCAGGAGCTGTCGGAGGCGATGCAGAAGGTAGGAGCAGCGGTGTATACGGCGGCGGGCGCGGGACCCGGCGCTGGCCCCGGGGCCTCAGGCCCAGAGGGAGGCGATGGACAGAGCGGCCCCACCGAGGGCGCGGTGGAGGGGGAGTATAGGGAGGTGTAAGGGTCCGTACTATGTGCGAACGAGGCCACGAATGTGGAGATAGTGGATATAGATGAAGTG
>JAENIT010000070.1 GCA_016844365.1 Dehalococcoidia bacterium | reverse complement strand
CTCTGTAGAGCTACGCAGGTAGTACGGGAAGACCTCCGCACCCCAGGGGGCATTAAATACCACCACATCCCCGGGACGGGCTACGTCATCTAAATACCTGGCTCCTGCTCGCAAGTCGTCCCGACCTGAGAAGGGTTCGAAGTAGTAGCTCGCCAGGTACAGGAGGTTGGGCAGTAAAAAGATCAAATATGCCCCTGGATAGAGAGGCCCAGCCCGCGCTTTTACCCACAACAAACCCCATGCCAGTAGGATAACGATCCCTGGCGCAGCAGCTACGATATGTCGCGGGTCGAAGCCGAGGCCACTTCCAGCTATACCGTAGGTCAACGCAATGGGAATCAATAGAAAACCCAAAACGGATAACCTGGTGGGAATCGTTACAGGTCGGTATAGAACCCCCAGCCCCGCGATCAGCAGTATTGGAGCCATTATTTTCCAATCAGCTAGAGGCTCCAGTGTCCGTCCCGTGGTGAAGGCGCTGACCGTGGCCTTCACCATCTGCCCCAAGGACGCGGCAGAGCCTCCATCGTGGGTGTACACCTCGTTTACGACGTTCTGGGTTAGGAACCAGGGCAACAGGGCTGCCGCAATCATCCCGTTGGCTAGAAACCACCAGCGCCAGCCCTTCATCTGAAGGGCGCCTCTTACGAGCAGCAGGAGCAGGAAGGCACTCTGAGCAAGAACGAGGGGCGCTGCCACGTACTCCGTAAATAGAGCCGCGATGCAGGCCCCGGCCCACATCAGCCAGTAACGCCCCCCGCCTTCCGCGATGATGCGAGTAAGGAGGTAAACTGATAGAGTCATGACGCAGAGCATGAGGGCATAGCCTCGGCTCTCCTGCCCAAAGTAAACGAAGAAGGGAGAGACTGATGCAATGAGGCTAGCTGTGACCCCAGCGGCCGGCGAGCTGATAGTCCTGACCAATTGATATAGGAGCGCTACCGTGGCGACACTCGCCACCAGCGAGATGAAGCGCAGCGAGAATTCGGAGTCCCCCGCCATAGCTCTCCAGCCCTTGAGGAGTATGAAATAGAGCGGAGGATGGTCCAGTCCCGCCGATGAGGCTCGGAACTCCTGTATATCTCCAGATCGAGAGGCGTAGACCGTTAGGATCTCATCGCCGCTGAGACTCTGAGCATCCAGTCTGTACAGCCGGAGCAGAGTAGCCAGAAGCAGAATGGATAAGATAAGACCCAGGAGCAGGGGAGACGTCGCTCGGTATCCTACTCTGGCAAAAGCTATATCACTGGGCATTTACTGTCAGGTGAAAGCTAGCGCTCTCAGTAGTGACGGGAGCCGTCGGGGAAATGGCGACAACCACTCGCTCTATCTCTCCTCCCATGTTCTCTAGAGCCATCATGCCCCTCTGTTCTGCGCTCAGAGGCATCTCCTCAACCCGCACATCGCCCCCCTTGTGGAACTTTATAAGCTGCACCAGATATCTTTGGGGCAACAGGTTAAGGGTCCTAACAAAGCCCTGGCTAGCCCAACCGCCATCAGATTCGGCATCATCGCGGTATCCCAGCTCAGGTATGGATATGTCATCTAGGGCAAGACCCACTTTATTCACTGCCTCATCAGTCACATACTCAAAGCGCACCAATATGTTACGGCCCGCGTAGGTCGATAGATCCACCTTCTCATCTACCCACGCCGGACTATCGCCGCTGCCGCTAACTCCTGTGTAACCCGGTCCGTAGGAGTTGCCCACAGGGTCGCTGGAGGTGGTGCGCTCGCTCTGTAGTATATCCCAGGTCACCCCCCCGTCAGAGGAGACCTCCACATAAGCGTAATCCCATCCCTCCTCCAGATCGTGCCACAGTTTGTATTGAAGGGTAGCGCTCTTCAGCCCCGTCAGGTCGAACTCCCTCGTCAATGTGGTGTCTACGGCATCACCACGATTGCTCCACCATTGATAGCTGCCACTGACAGGCTGGTTGGGCAGTATTTTGACAGTGGTATCCCCATCGAAGGAGATGGTGACCTTGGGACCCAAGGATTTGACTTCGTAGTATTTGGTCCCGTATTGCTGGACTTTGTCGGAGATCTCTACGGGGACGCTTACAGACCTCTCTAGGACGGCTCCAACAGCCCTATCCTTATATCTCCGAGGCTCGTTCCCTCCAGCGCTGAGGTAGTTGGCTACAACCCAATCTCTAAAAACTTCCTGAAAAGATACATTGTAGCCAACTTTCTTCAGGTAGGACTCAACGCCCTCTACCCCGTCCAAGGGCTCTTCAACAAGCTCTGCCAGAGAGCCGTTCTTGCTATAGTGTTGCAATAAGTAGCGCATGAAAAGATACGAAGCTGCGTAGTGGCGGCTGTTCCGTCCTGGATCGTCATCCCAATCTGTCAACTGAACGTCCGGACCTCTAGCGAAGGGCCTCTCCGCGCCTCTATAGTACCCTGCCATCTCCTCGGCCAAGACCGACAGACCCTCGTTAACCCAGCTCTCCTCATTGGGGTCCGCCTCCCAGTGGAGAGCGTGTTGGAACTCGTGGGCAAGGGTAGCGTTGTAACCTGCGGCGCCGGGCTTAAGGTGACCGACGTTGATGTAGATAATGGGTCGCTCGTTACTAAAGGGGTGTACTACCCTGGGGTATCGATCTCTGGAGCTAAAGTACCCCGAAGCGCCACGAAACGTGGAGTTAAGCACGGTTATAGGTTGGGAATCCCTACCCTTTAGCCCAAAGGCCTTGGACACCGTGGGGTATATCTTATCCTCGAACTCCTTAGCCGAAGCCTGGAGAGCATCTTGATCCACTTGCTGGCCGCCGTCCACGTACCAGAGAGCGTGAGGCGTGGCGAGCCTGAGAACGGCGTTTATCTGAAACCGGGTGGCCGGCTCCATCTCCGTGATCCAGAATGTCCGCGCATCCCCCACTCTATCCAAGGGTGGAGGAGAGTTCTCGACCTTCGTGATGGGCGACGACGACCGGAGCCTCAAACGCCTGGTCAGCTCGTATACATCAACGTCTGGTGGCGAATCAACCGCGGCGAACTGCTCTGCAGACGCAGTGGTAGTGGACACATTAGCCCTCTCTCCCTGCGCCCTTTTCTCCTCAGTGCAAGAGATGGCACTGAGGAGCAGCAACGCTAGAAAGACGATCCTCTTCTTCACTTCACCTCTCGCATTTAACTCAACCGACTCCTTCCCTACTCTTGTCTAGATGGCTCTAAGCCAACGGAGTAGAGGGCTGGGTCTCGTCAGCGAGGCGGATGTACACCTGAGTGGAGCTGATGCTGGCATGGCCCAGGGTTCTCTGCAGGGCCGACAGGCTGAGTCTGCCACTCCGGAGCGAGTGGGCTGCGAAGCTGTGGCGCAGGGTGTGAGGAGTAATAGCAACCTTAAGGTCGGCTGCTCTGGCATAGTTCTTGATGATTAGCCACAATCCCTGCCTGGTCAACCTCTCTCCCCTTCTGTTGAGGAATAGGGCTGTTTCTATGGGTGATTTAAGGAGTGTACTCCTGTCCTTGCCTAAATACTCCTGAATGGGGGACAGGATCCCCGACTGTACTGGAATGTTCCTTGGTCTGCCCCCACGGCCAACACAACGCACGTGCGGTTCTACGTCTTCCAGAAAGACATCATCCACGTCCAGCTTCACCAACTCTGTTACCCTCATACCTGTGGAGTACAGCAGCCACAGCATAGCTTGATCCCGCTTGGCCACTGGCGTGTTACCGAGGGAAGGTTGTGCCAGTATGATCTCCACATCCAGTGCGCTTAGGGTTTTGGGTGATGTTCGCCTAATCCCCATGGATGGGAGACCCTGGGTTGGGTTTCGCTCCGTAAGTTTATTGGTGTCCAAATAAGTGAAGAATGATTTGAGCGAGGCCAGCTTCCGAGCTACCGTTGTATCAGCGTAGCTCCGCTCTTTAAGATTAGCTAGATAAGCCCGAACGTGACTGCTGCTCACCGACGACCATTTTGCGGGCGTGGCCTGGCGAACGCTGTTTTCCGAAGAGCTCCTCAGGAATTCCAGGAACTGGTTTATGTCATTCTTGTAAGCCGACAAGGTGTTTTCAGACAGGAAACGTTTTTCCTGAAGAAAACAAAGAAACTGTCCAAGCTCCTCTTCCATTAGTCACCCCCACCTATCCTTAAAAAAAGCTAACTCTGGGTTATCTGTGCAAACCGCTGCGCATGGTATTCCGGGATGTGTTCCCAAACTACGTTGGACTGTGTGCGCTGATTAACGTACCGGTGAGTTACTATCGGTCTGTTTGGCTCTCCAGCGCAAATACGGGCGTCTCGCCGCGGTGGCTTCGTCCAGACGGCCCACCGGCGTGGTGTAGGGTGCGCCACGAACCACATCTGGGTCCTCCTCGACCTCCCTGGCAATAGCCTTGAGAGCGAGAGCGAAGGCTTCGACCGTCTCTCGGCTCTCGGTCTCTGTCGGCTCAATCATCAGCGCCTCCTCCACAATGAGGGGGAAGTAGATAGTGGGAGGATGAAAGCCGTAATCTATGAGCCTCTTTGCTATCGCCAGGGTAGGCACTCCCTTGGACTTTTGCCGAGTCCCCGCCAGCACGACTTCATGCATGCACCTCCTGTTGTACTTCAGGAGGTAGTCGTCCTTGATTAGAACCATAAGGTAATTGGCGTTTATAACGGCGTTCTCCGTAACCTCCCTGAGGCCCTGAGCCCCCAGAGACCTTATGTAGGCGTAGGCCCGCACCAAGACGCCGAAATTGCCGTAGAAGGAGCCAATCTCGCCGATGGAAGACTTCGGACTCACAAGCCGGTATCGGAGTCCTTCACTATCCTCATCACTGGGCCTCGCCACGATTGGAGAGGGAAGGTATGGAGCAAGTCTGTCTCCAGCGCACACTGGCCCCGCGCCGGGCCCTCCCCCTCCATGGGGAGTGCTGAAAGTCTTG
>JAENIT010000069.1 GCA_016844365.1 Dehalococcoidia bacterium | reverse complement strand
GTTGGGAGAGCCGGCTTTGTGCATAGAGACGTAGCTACCTCGTTGACGAACTATATACCACCCAGCCCTCTCTAATGCCCTGATGACTTCTCTCGGACGAAGAGAGGGCAGGCGTTCACTCAACCGATACCTCGATAGTCTCTTTATCGGGTATCTTTAGGCCCAGCTCCTTTGCGCTCTCCAGCCATAGCTCAATCGCCTCAGCTATGTTGAGCCTGGCCTCCTCCTTGGTGGCCCCATAGGAGTGGCAGCCCTTGAGGGCTGGAGCGTACACATGGTAACCGCCCTCTTCCTCAGGCTCGAAGACGATCTCAAAGGTTTTTACTACATTAGATTTTTCCATCATAAGCCCTCAAGTCTACTTGGTACTTCTCTGGAAAGGGATCGCCATGTTTCTTGGCTACGGTGAGCCAACCTATCATGGCGTCCATTATCATAGCCATGGCCTCCTCAAAAGTGTCCCCTTCTGAGACGCACCCAGGTAGATCAGGGACAGTTACCGTGTAACCACCCTCCTCCGCCTCCTCGAACTCGTAAGTTATACCGTCCTCAATTACCTGGAAAGTCTTGCCCATCTCAAACAACTCCTAATACCTCTCAAACAACTTCCCCCACTCCGTCTTGAGCGCCCACTCGACACGGCTGCGGCCGATGAAGGGGAGCCAGAAGGAGTTGTGGTACAGGTTGGAGGCCAGGAACGCCCAAGGGACAATGGGCGAGCGCAGGAGGATGTTCTCCAGAGGCTTGAGGGGGCCCCAGTAGATGAGCTTCTGGCCTCGGCTGGCCAGGGTGTTCTCGCTGCCGGAGAAGCGCCAGTCCACCTCCGATATGTCCTCGCCCACCACCTCGATCTCCCGCAGGTCGCCGCAACCGAGGCCCCGCTCGTGGGCGAGGCGGATGAACTTCAGGGACATGGGATCGAAGCCCATCATCTTGGCGGCCACCGCGTCCACGGCCACCTGGTCGGCCCCAGCGATCATGGTATTCTTCACCAGGGGGCGCATGGCCCGAGGGCCTGGCCCCTCGCCCGCGAAAGTGCCGTCGGTGAGGGCGAAGATGCCGGGATGGATCTCCTGCTGGATGGCCAGAAGGTCTCCGAGGGTCTCGTGGATAGCGGAGTGGGTCCAGTGGCGCTTGAAGTTGAGCAAGCCGCCGAAGGCGTTCTTCATCGCCCCGGTGATGGTGGTGAAGACGTGGGTCTTCATGGTGGGCAGATGGAGGATGTTCTTGCCGATGAGGTGCTCCGGGATGTGAATCCCCTCAGGATAGATCTCGTCCAGTACCATCATGGGGGCCTTGGGCTGGTAGCGCACCCACTTAACGTGAGGATCGTTCAGGTGGACGCTCTGGAGCCCGTGCTTACGCAACACCGCGCCGTGCTTGTTCCGTTCCTCGCCCTCGCGGGAGTCCACCACCACGGTGCCATTTTGAGACGGAATGAGTCTGTCGTAGCCCATCTTCCACAGGGCCAGGATGGCCCCCTCTAGCTGCCAGGGAGTAGTTGAGCAGGCGGGGAACCAGTGCTGCCAGGAGATGTTGATCTTCAGAATGGTCTCTACGTCCTGGGGCATGAGGACGGGGAAGTCGGCCAGCGCCAGGAGTCGGGCGATGTCCTCCAGGACCGAGGCGGGTCGGGTGTATAGGACAGCCACCTTGGGCCGCCTTCGCGAGCGCTGATCTCGCTCTGGGACGGTTATAGTTGCGGGGGTATGGATAGTGGTCATGGCACAAAACCTCGATAGAACTCTTTACCCAATTATAACGCACCTGCGGGAAAAATATTCACCGCAGGCTCTAGCCTGCGGTGTCTCGGTGCTCGGCCTATGTACCAGGCTGATGCCTGGGGGATTTCAGATTCAAACTTGCTGGTGTACCCTTTTCCGCTCCAGCGCCGATCGCACCGCGCCGGCGATGGCGTCCGAAGTGAGGCCGTAGTGATCCAGCAGCTCCTGGGGCTTCCCCGACTGGCCGTACATGTCCTTGACCGCCACCATCTCCATGGGCACGGGGCGATGGCGGACCAGCGTGCTGGCCACTATGCTCCCCAGTCCGCCGTGCTCCAGGTGCTCCTCAGCCGTAACTATGGCCCCCGTCTCCTCGGCGGCAGCGATGATGGCCTCGGCGTCTATGGGCTTGATGGTGGGCATGTTAAGCACACGACAGGAGACGCCCTCGGTTGCCAGGGCCTCCGCCGCATCCAGGGCCGCCTTTACCATGACTCCGATGGCGATGATGGTGGCATCTCTGCCGTCCCGCATAGTCACGGCTTTGCCCAGCGTGAAGCGATAGTCGGGGCCGTAGAGAAAGGGCACCGCAGAACGACCTGTCCGTATGTAGAAGGGTCCCTTTTGCATGACTGCCGCCTCCACCGCCTGCGCCGTCTCCACGGGGTCCGCAGGAACGATAACGGTAAACCCAGGGAGAGAGCACATAAGGGAGAGGTCTTCCAGGGCCTGAGCCGACTTTCCGTCCTCGCCCACGGTGAGGCCGGCGTGGCTGGCGACGATCTTGACGTTGAGCTTAGGCTGGGCTATGGAGACGCGAATCTGGTCGAAGGCCCGACCCGTGGCGAAGACGGCGAATGTAGTGGCGAAGGGGATTTTACCGGCAGCAGCCAGGCCTGCCGCTATGCCCATCATATTCTGCTCGGCAGCCCCGCACTCTATCCATCGCTCTGGATACTTCCTCCCGAAGAGGATAGCGAAGGTGGACTTCCCCAGGTCGGCGTCCACGACGACTATGTCCTGAAGCTTCCCGCCGATCTCCAGAAGGGCCTTGCCAAAGGCCTCCCTGGTAGGCATGGGCGCAGGAGTCTTGGAGGGATCAGAGAAAAAGCTCTGCACGAGCGGTTCTACAATCAAGGTTGAATGCACCTAAATGATCTCGGGGATCGCTCTAGTCGGCCAATTCAGCTAAGGCTTGCTCCACCTGTTCCGCTGTGGGAGCCTTGCCGTGAAATTCTACGTTGTCCTCCATAAAACTGACGCCCTTTCCCTTAATAGTATGGGCGATGATTACGGAGGGCTGGCCTTTTGTGGTCATGGCCGCGTCAATTCCACTAAGTAAACTAGGTATGCTATGACCATCGGCCTCTATTACGTGCCAGCCGAAGGCCCGCCACTTGTCCGCCAGGGGTTCAACATGCATTTGCACTTCGACCCGATCGTCGTTCTGAATTCCATTGCGGTCTACGATGGCAGTAAGGGTATCCAGTTTATATTTGCCCGCTGCCATGGCCGCCTCCCACACCTGCCCCTCTTGGCACTCGCCATCCCCTAAAAGGACATAAACCCTATAGTCCTTATTGTCCAAACGACCAGCTTTGGCCGTACCTATACCAAAGGACAACCCCTGGCCCAGAGAGCCACCGGACATCTCAACGCCAGGTAGCGCAGTAGAATCGGTGTGGCCTTGAAGGGGGCTGCCGAACTTCCTCAGGGTCATGAGCAAATCTTTGGAAAAGTACCCGGCCTCCGCTAGGGCGGCGTACAGGACTGGGGCCACATGCCCCTTGCTCAGGATGAAGCGGTCTCGATCGGGCCAAGAGGGGTTGGAAGAATCGTGGCGAAGGACGCGCCAATAGAGGGCGGTCAGTATCTCAACGGAGGAGAGTGATCCCCCGGGATGCCCGCTTCCTGCGGCTCCGATCATAGTGACGATATCCCTGCGGAGCTGTCTAGCTATCCCATCCAACTCTGCTAAGGTACTCTCCCTGTGAGCTATAGTATCCATAGTTTCTGAAATTGAGCTGGCATCCGTGGTTTGAACGCCAACGACTTCAGCAACACCCTGCTGCACCATAGTCTCTTCGTCAACCACTTCAACCTCCTTACTCGGCAGGGTAATTATACTTGACCCCATGCTAAATGTCTACAGTATTCTAGTGAAACGACATACGGCACCAGAAACCCAGATATTGTGGCCTTGCTGCATTACCACACTATATATTGTTGCCATAGCATATCAGCCAGATCGCAAGAATGGTAACAAGCTACGTCCTCCGGGCGACGCAGATGACGGAGAGGCCAAACGGGAGATCAATGCCCCATCTCAGGATTCTGGCTTCGGTGAGCAGGAAAGCCTTTAGTGCGGAGTTGATTATGGATGGCTCTCGGCGTAGATCTTCCCCCTCCCTCGATTGCAGTGGGAATGCTTGCTGGCCCAGTCTGATCGCTGCCTCAAGAGGAAAGAGGAGTGTATTGGCGTAAGTAACACGCGTTATCCGGAACCCAGCCTCGCTGACCTTCTCTCTGACCTCAGCCGCTACATAGCGGTGCCGAGTGTGAACGGCCACATCGTGCTTAGCTCTCAGGAATTCAAAGGCGGGGAGCCGAATCAGAAGCAGGCCCCCTGGACGCAGCACTCGCCAGAACTCCCTAAGGGCGGCCCCGTCCTCCTGGACGCCTCGATGGTACAGCACATCGAAGGAGGTCACCAGGTCAAAGGCTGCGTCGGGGAAGGGGAGAGAGCACACATCGGCCATAGCCAGGGGGAGGTCCCGATCTCGGCTGCGACACAAATCGAGGGCTATGGTGGAGATGTCCAGCCCCATAACCGTTCCGTACTTCTGGAGGGCCAGCATCATCCCTCCTGTACCGCAGCCAGCGTCCAGGACTGCGAGCCTCTGGCCGGCTTGCACGAGAGGCTCCAATAGGCTCAGGGTTATCTCCCTCATCCCCAGGTACCACCAGTGGCTCAACTCCAAATCGTGCATGAGCCGGTACTGTGCGTCATCCATGTTGAAATATCCCTCTTCCCAGACCAGGAAGACTAGCCAAGAGGTTGCAACGAGGGAGCTTTTGGCCTCTTAGAAGCCTGTCTATCCTCTACCGTTAGCCTTTATCAAACTCAATAACGGCCTGAGCGACCCTATTCACATCCTCCATCGGCAGCTCTGGGTAAAGAGGAAGGGACAGTATCTCACTGGCTGCCTTTTCTGTCTCG
>JAENIT010000068.1 GCA_016844365.1 Dehalococcoidia bacterium | reverse complement strand
GAGCGGCGCTACTACTTAGTTTACGCCCCCGGGCGCGGCTCGCCACCCTCCTTGCGCTGCTGGCGCAGGAACTCCTCCAGGTCCTGAATAACGGTCTCCGAGTTAAGCGGCTCGGAAGGGGGAGGAGGCGCCTGTTTAAACTGCTCCTGAAGCTTCTCCACGTAGGCCCTGAGATCGGGGTCCCTGGCCAGGGCCCGCTCCACCCGGCGGTCTTGTCGAGCGGCGTCGGCCCAGATATCGTCCTGGTCGATGTTGATCTCCAGAAGGGGCTGCAGCTTCTTTAGTATGGCGTGGCACACCTTGGCGTTGGGAGAGGCCCGCACATAGTTGGGCGCGTGTCCCCACACGCTCACACAGGGGATGCCCCGCTCCTCGCAGGCGGCGATGACGGGGGAGTGGATGCTGGCCGGGCCTTCGTAGGTGGTGGAGCGAACGCCCATACCCTCCAGCATCTGGCGAAGAGGCTCGTCGCTCGTCGAGCAGGTGACTATCGGGGGCACGTCGTGGGGAACGGCATCGTAGGTTCCGCCCAGCATCACCACTCGACAGACGCCAGTTTGTTGAGCCACTCCCATAATCAGGCTTATATATGTCCTCCACAAAAGATGGGGCTCGACCCCTAAAAAGATGACCAGGTCGTGGGTCGAGTTCTGGTTTCGCCAGTAGAAGAGCTCGTTAGTGGGCCACTCGATGGTCCGGCCCCCATCCTCTTTGGCACTGCTATGGGGCCTGTCTGCGTAGAAGTTGTAGTAGGGGTATCTAAGTTGGGGAATCTCTTGCGTGACAAGCCTGTCCATTGCGCCCTCCTGCCTAAAGGCCAGTGCAGCGCTTCATGGCCTCCACCGACTGTATATTACATTTTACCACCAAAACGTGAGTTCTGGAAACGGGGGCTGTGAGGTGGTTCTACACTACTAAGTGTGAAATTGGGTAAAACTTGAAAGCGCCGGCTGGCCCCTGAAACTCGGCCTCAGTTTCTCCACACCCTCTACAGCTCCGGCCTCGTCATCCCTCGAATGGTCATCTTCGCCCTGGAGGAGAGCTACAAGCACGTGCGCTCCTTGCCAGCAGCGCGGCCACGGAGGAGAAAGGCGAGGTAGGTCCGTGGAATCATGTAGGGGCAGGTTTGAAACCTGCCCCTACGATCCGTGCTCCATCTTCAGCGGAACTGGTTGCCCCCGACTCTTTCACGCCTCAATAGACATCTCGACGACGAATTTCAGCCGCCCGATGATGGGTATAAGCTCCTGGTTCACAGGGTCTATTCCTAGCAGAAAACCCTCTAACGTGAAGACGCCGATAAGAGGTTCGGTGTTGGGGTCCGCGAATATACAGAGGGTCGGCCGCTCCTTGCCGTTGATCCGCGCGTTGACCACACCCACATCATATTCGACCACCCGGCCATCAGCCATAGCAAATGGCTCTCTGCCTATAGCCGTGACCCCCAAACTCTCTAGGGTAGGCCTTGGTATCGAGGTATAGGTAGCGCCGGAGTCCACCAAGGCTTCGAGGGTTTCTTCACCTAGTGGGCCTATAAGAGTTATGGAGTGGATTAAGCTTCCCACTTTACCACCACTTCTACCGCGCTGGCGCGGTCGCCGGCCGAGAGGCCCGCTGGGCCAGAAGCTCCACCGCCCGGTCGAGGATGGCGTCCCCCACCTCTCGCTTGGTCATTAGAGGCAGGTCTTCAACCTGGCCGGAGCGGTCGAGGATGATCACCTTGTTGGTATCCACGCCGAAGCCGGCGTTGGGAGCGTTCACATCGTTGGCGGCGATAAGGTCCAGGTTCTTCTCCCTGAGCTTGGTGCGAGCGTTGCGGATGAGGTCGTCGGTCTCCGCAGCGAAGCCGATCTTCACGAAGTTGCCCTGCACCTCAGCCAGGATGTCGGGGTTGCGCACCATCTCAATAGTGATGGTCTCGATCCCCTCTTTCTTGACCTTGTGCTCGAAGGCAGCGGCTGGGCGGTAGTCAGCCACGGCTGCGGTCATAATCAGCACATCGGCATCCTTGGCGGCGGCGAAGACTGCGTCTCGCATCTGCACCGCAGTGCGGACCTTCACCGTCTTCACCCCTACCAGATTGGCCAGGACCGTCGGCCCCGTCACCAGGGTTACTGAAGCACCTCGGTCCCTGGCGGCCTCGGCCACGGCGTACCCCATCTTGCCCGTAGAGGGATTGCTTATGTGGCGCACTGGATCGATGGGCTCCTCCGTGGGGCCGGCGCTCACCACGACTCGCCGTCCTGCCAAGTCGCCGCTGCGCCCCAGCATCATAGCGAGGGTTCCAATGATCTCGTAAGGATCTGCCAGCCGTCCCTGCCCCATAAGCCCAGACGCCAACCGCCCGTAGCCGGGGCCTACTAACAAGACCCCCCGTTCTTTCAGCGTGGCCGCGTTCTCTTGAGTCGCCGGGTTATCGAACATGTTGGCATCCATGGCGGGAGCCAGGATAATGGGCGCTCTGGTAGCCAGGACAGTGCCGGTGAGGGGGTCGTCGGCGATGCCGTGGGCCAACTTGGCCATGATGTTGGCCGTGGCCGGAGCGATCACCACCGCGTCCGCAGTCTCCGCCAGGGCCACGTGTTGGATGCTCAGCTCCGATGATGGGTCGTACCAGTCGGTTATAACGGGGTTGTGGGTCAGGCTGCGGAGGGTGAGGGGCGTGATGAACTCGGTGGCCGCCTTGGTCATTATAACGTGGACTTGTGCGCCCTCCTGCACCAACTTGCTGGCCAGGTCCGCGCCCTTGTAAGCGGCGATACTACCGGATATTCCGAGGACTATGTTCTTCCCTTTAATCGCCATGGCTCCTCCTTACAAAGGGCCGCTCTGCCCAATCCCATACGATGATAGTAGCGCAGGCTTCGTCGTGAACTCAGCCGAACGGTTGACCCTAACCGTTCGTCCTGAGCTTGTCGAAGGACAAGCCGATTGAGACAATCGGCGCTACGGGTGGCTTCTATCCCGTGACGAACCGCGGGCGCAGTTCCTTTATCTGTTAAGCTCGTAGATCATCCTCAGGCCGATAAGGGTCAGGTTGGTGTTCACCAGATCGATGACGGGGGTCTCCCTGGCTATGATCTCTCCGAAGCCCCCGGTGGCCACCACTTTGACTCCTTCGCCTAGCTCCTCCTTGAACCGCTGTACCACCCCTTCGATTAGCCCAACGTAGCCCAGGATGATCCCCGACTGCATACTGGCGACGGTGTTGCGGCCGATAGCCTGCTTGGGCCTAACCAGCTCAATGCGGGGCAGGCGGGCGGTGCGTTCGAAGAGGGCTTCCGCAGCCATGTTTATCCCTGGGGCGATGGCTCCGCCTAGGTAGTCGCCCTCTTTGGAAATGGCGTCGAAGACGGTGGCGCTGCCGCAGTCCACAACAATAACTGGGCCGCCGTACAAGTGGAACGCAGCCGCAGCGTCGGCGATGCGGTCGGGACCCACCTCGCGAGGGTTATCGTACAGGACTTTGACCCCCGTCTTCACTCCTGCGCCAACAATCAGGGGCCTAAGGTTGAAGTAACGCAGGCACAGCTCCTCAAAGGTAGACATCAATGGAGGAACGCTGCTGCACATAGCAGCCTCAGTTATCTCCGCAAGCTCAAGGCCAGCCCTGGGGATCAGGTTCAAGATGGACACCGCGTACTCGTCGGGCATCCTTCGGACATCGGTGCTAAGCCGCCAGGTGGACCGAAGTGTCTCCCCCTGGAAGACTCCTAAAGTTACGTTGGTGTTGCCGATATCAATCGCCAAAAGCATAGCCTGGGAACACCTCAACAACCAGCTAAGCCAATTATACACCGATGCCCCTTTTTGGCAACGATGGGAAGGGTATTACCTGGACTTTAGACTTTCAGATAGCTTTAGGGGGTTATAAAAGGAACCTTCCGAAGGATACTTGGAAATATCCGATAAAAAATACCCCCTCCGCCTTAGGCGGAGGGGTATTTAGATCAAGGTATGGAGGCGACGAGCGGATTCGAACCGCTGATAGGGGTTTTGCAGACCCCCGCCTTAACCACTTGGCCACGTCGCCCTGGAGCGGAAGACGAGATTCGAACTCGCGACCCTCACCTTGGCAAGGTGATGCTCTACCGCTGAGCTACTTCCGCATGTCGAACCGCTTCTACACTTAAAATAGCAAAGCTGCCCGAAGATTGCAATCGATTGGTGCCGAGGAGGAGATTTGAACTCCTACGGGGTTACCCCCACTGCCCCCTCAAGACAGCGTGTCTACCTATTCCACCACCTCGGCTCCTGGACCTGTGCCTTCGACTTTGGCAGGAGTGGAGGGACTCGAACCCCCGACCCGCGGTTTTGGAGACCGCTGCTCTCCCAAACTGAGCTACACTCCTACGCCCCTGCGGTGATGGAATTATAGCAAATGGGCCTCTTTATGGTCAACCGTTCACGGGTGGCCCTATCACATCCTGGTTCCAGCGGCCACATAAGCGGTCTAATCTAAGCCAGTGTTCTTTCTGGGGCCCTTTTTCCTGCTCTTCGGTAATCTTCCCTACCAGGGTTTCTCTAAATGCATCCCTGGCTATGTGGTACCCCAAGGCCCGGTAGGACTCGAACTGGGCCTCGTCAAAGAACTGGTCCGCCGTGGAGTGGTTGGGAAACATGGGGCTTATCCGGTCGTAGTATTCCAGGTCAGGGGCGTTCTCATCTCCCAACAGAGAAGCCTTCAGGTATACCAGCAGGCCCTCCCTGTCCTCCTCTTTCTGGTCGTCTCGCTCTTTCGGATAGACGATGCGCCCCAAAGCGTAGTGGCTCTTGGTGTGGCCTTTCTCTTTATCAGGTTCCATTAGATTCAGGTCCATCTGGATGTCCACCCCAAAGTCGATGCGGACGAGGCGGCTCACTATGCCTATGGTGCCAAAGCGAGCTTCTTTGTCCGATGGTTCCCCCGATCCGTCCACGGCGATGATATAGCGGCAGCGGCGCCGGATAAGCTCGTAGATGCCGGAGTTATCGAAGTGCCCACCGTCAGAGAGGTACACGTAAGGATCGCTGCCGCTAGCTTTGCCAAACATCTCTATCCAGTAGAGGAGATACGGGGGGAACCTCGACAAATTTTCTTTGCTGCCTGAGAGGAGGCGAGGATTCTTGAGCCAGAAACCCAATCGCGCATTAAATAGAGTCATCAATATCGCCAGTGAGGTGTTGGTAGCCCGGCCCTGGTTGGGGCTAAAGGCTGCGCCAGAGATGGCCATAGCTTCGCCTACCTTAAGCGTAGGGTAGTGCTCCTTAGTGGGAGCAAAGCCCGTTGTGGAGGAACCGGAGTAAAAGGGAGAAAGGAAGAAGGCATCCGACTTTCGACCGAGGTTCCTGATGTCGGCGCTCCCAGAGGTGTTGAGGGCTGTCCCGATGACGTGATAGGGGCCCCAGGGCTGGGCCCGGTTGTCCTTTTGGAGGTCGGCAAGAGGCACGTCAGCGGATCGACCTGCGCATACTTTCCCTCTCGCGTCTACTTCTTTTTGAATATAGCTGTCTCTCAAACGCCAGAGGTAGAAGCTGTGAAGCGACAAGTAGTTCATTACCTTCACGACACTAGATAGCCGTAGCAAAACAAATGTGGCAGCGGTTAAATAGAGAAGCCATAACATGCGCGCCGACCAGGGCAGGGTCTCTAATCCAGGCTTTAACTTGACGTAGAGAAAAAGTAGCACTCCAGCCAGAACTACGTAGCCGGCTACTCCCA
>JAENIT010000225.1 GCA_016844365.1 Dehalococcoidia bacterium | reverse complement strand
AAAGTGGGGATGAAAGCGCTGCCTAAAGCGGCTCCAGCCAGAAGTTGAAACACGGCGTCGGGGATGCGGAAGGCGGCGAAGTAGGCGTCCAGCTCTGGACTGGTCCCGAAGGCGCTACTCAGGGCTATGTTGCGCACCACCCCAAGGGCTCGGCTACCCACGAAGCCCAGCATCAGGATCGCGGCCGCCTGGGTAAGCCCTCGATGTGTTGTGGCCATTATGTCATTCAGAGGCCCTTGCCAGGACTGCGTACGGCTTGCGCCCACCACGGAGGATTTTCGGTAGGGCGTGAGCTACATACGGGTGTGTCCGCGGGTATGGACCGCCGGTCGATGCCTACGCCTCTACAGCATCAATCCTATAGAGCACAACCCCGGCAGGGGCCACAACTTCCACTACATCAGAAGGAGCCTTATCCAAGAGGGCCTTGCCGATAGGTGAGGATACCGAGATCTTTCCCCTGGCCAGGCTCGCCTCGTTGGGGTGGACCAGAACGTAGCGCACCTGCTCACCGGTGGACAGGTCGGTGAGAACCACAGTGCAGCCCATACTCACCATCATCCCCAGGGAGTAGCTGTTGTCCTCCATTACCTGGGCGTGCCTTAGTATAGCCTCCATCTCCCTGATCCTGGCCTCTACAAGGCCTTGATTCTGCTATTTTGGGACGTTCCGACTTCAAGGCGGCAAGATCGGTCTCCAACTGAGCGAGACCTTCCTTGGTGAGCTGTACCGCATCCGGTGTCACCCTGACCAGAGGCTGCTGGCTCCGAGTTCCGCTTTTCCTGACCCTGATACTACTAGCCAAGTTGGAGGTCACCAGTCCCTCTTTTCGGGCGTAGGCAAAAAAAGCTTTGAGAGGCTCCATCCTTTTAGCTACTTCGGTAACCGTGGTTCCGACGTTCTCGACGTAGCTCTCCACATCCCGGGGCGTAATATTGCGAACGGGCCGCTCCTGTCCATACCACCGGGCGAAGCGATTGACCTCCATTAGGCCGTCCTGCCGATCCGGTGCAGGAAGGGTGTTCAGATAGAAAGCGGCTGCCTGGGCTAAGGTAGGACTATTCTCGGGTTCTAAGGCCATAGCTCCTTCTTTCGTTGTTAACGGTTAATTTACTATAATTGTATCGACCACCGTTCAAGGTGTCAATTCACAACCCCTTGAATGTTGTTGGTCTATGCCTTATCCTCCCGTCGGCGTTGGCGGGGGACCACCCACAACAGGCCTTCGTTGAGGCTGCTCCAGGGAGATGCTATACTGGTATTGTAAGAATTGATAACAATTTCTGCGTGAATGAGATAAACGGGGAGGATATATGAGCGCCGTAACTGAGGAGATGGTCCTGGAGGCTTTGCGAGACGTGTACGACCCGGAGATCCCCCTGAACGTGGTGGATCTGGGCCTGGTTTATAAGCTTGAGGTGTCTGATAAGGGCGATGTCTACATAGAGATGACCATGACAGCCCCAGGCTGCCCTTACCATGAAAAGGTGACCAGTGATGCTATGGAGATGATCTCAGCGGTCACTGGCGTTAACGAGGATAAGATAGACATCCAGGTGGTATGGTTCCCGCCGTGGAGTCCAGAGATGATGAGCGAGGAGGGGCGTAAGGCCATGGGCTTCTAGCCACCTCATTTCCCGCTGCCTCGCTATAACCAGAGCGATGTTCGGAGCCCCCAGATCACGGGGGCTACCTCGAACCAGATGAGGATGCCCATTATGACAAAGAGGAGGCAGCTCCCTTTTTGAGCATCACCTCAGGAATAAGCTGGGCGAGGCCCATACCGAACACCACCCCAAGAACCGTCACCGCCGCCAGCCCGCCTATAGCGCCTATTAGGATGGGCCAGGGATTCTTGTGCTGGGCGGTGAGGACTATAACGGCCAGTTGTGTCTTATCTCCCAACTCTGCTAGGAACAAGAGGCCGAATGTGCTGAGGATTAATCGCCAGTCCATGATAATCTCCCCCTTCAAGATGTTCTTGTTGAGGGTCAAGGCTTTTCAAACAAAAAACCCTCGACCCTCCCCGCGCGCATATGCGTACGGTTTCAGGCCGAAGGTCTGGCAGGACTAACGTATGCTAGCCGGCGGAACCAGGGCTTACGCCCAGCATGTTGATTCCGCCCGCGGCCCTCTCAGGCCGGCTGTTACTCCCCTTCGGGACGCCGAGAAGAGTATAGCAGATGGTAGGCCAGTGGGCAAGAGAAGGTACGTCAATCCTCCATTATTCTCATTGCGCGCCAAAACTAATCGAGCGCTCCCTCCTGGACACGGTTAGATGGCGATACGTGGAGTTTGTAGTACGAACGTCTCCCGGGGTAGCTTTTCTAGGGGACTTAATGGGCCGGTTCTTTAGCTGCACACACCAGCCGTGATAGAATATGTGAACTTAGGCTGATAGGTGTATAGTTTAACGCCGTCAGTCAGCGATGAAGGAGGTCTGGGAATCTATTAAGTGGGCAGTTCTAAGTTTCTGGAGAGCGCAGAGCGCCTCTGCAATAACATTAAAAAAATAGTAGTGGTCAGGGAGAAGACTGTAGACCTCCTGGTGGCGGGTTTTCTCAGCGGAGGGCACGTTCTTCTAGAGGACGTGCCTGGGGTGGGTAAGACTCTCCTGGCCAAGGCCCTGGCCGGATCGATAAACGGCTCCTTACGCCGCATTCAGTTCACCCCAGATCTGCTGCCATCGGACATTACTGGGGGGGCTATTTACAACCAGAATCGGGGCGAGTTCATCTTCTCTCCTGGGCCGATTTTCGCCAACATCGTACTAGCAGATGAGGTGAACCGGGCTACTCCTCGAACTCAGGCAGCCCTCCTGGAGGCTATGGGGGAGGGTCAGGTATCCATAGACAATACCACCCACCCGTTACCAGCGCCCTTCTTCGTCATCGCTACCCAGAACCCAGTGGAAGTATATGGGACTTTCCCTCTGCCAGAGTCCCAACTGGATCGATTCCTGCTGCTGTTGCATATGGGCTACCCGGAGAGAGAGGATGAGATAGTTATACTGGATAGGTCGGAGCACTCAGAGCCTCAGGTTACTCCGGTTCTCAGTTTAGAGGATGTGGCGGTGATGAGGGGGGAGGTCCAGCGAGTAGAAGTAGCTGCATCCGTTAAGGGGTACATAGTTGACCTGGTAACTGCCACCAGGGAGAATCCAGAGGTGGCTCTGGGAGTCAGCCCCAGGGGGGCGGTATCTCTGCAAAGGGCGGCCCAGGGGGTGGCCGCCATGGCTGGGAGGAGCTATGTTATCCCAGACGATGTGAAGAGCCTGGCGGTAAGTGTGCTGGCCCACCGTCTCGTGATGCGATCCTCTCACGGTCCCACGGCC
>JAENIT010000067.1 GCA_016844365.1 Dehalococcoidia bacterium | reverse complement strand
ACCACCGGCAGGCCCCTCAGCTCCGGGTTGAGGGCCTGCTCTACTGAGGCGAAAAACGCGTCCAAGTCTATGTGGAGGATGTGCCGAGTCATGGCTAAGTCAAGGCAATGTCGGGACGTTTGTTCTGTTATAGATTGTAAAGGGAGGCATGATCGAAGTCAAGTTGAGATCGACGAGTGAACCGTTCCAACGAGGAGTCATCCTAGTTCGTGGCTATCTGAATGATCGGATTGGGTAGTGCCTTCCGCTAAAGCCGAGCGTGCTCGGCTTATCTACGGCGCGGTGCTGGCTCGCGAATAAAAAAGGACCGCGGCCAGGGAATGAATCCTGCCGCGGTCCAGAGTTAGGCTAATACAGAGGAAAGTTCATGGAGGCCCCGTAAGGGCGCCTCGCCTACTCCAGATAGTCCTTCAGCTTCTTGCTGCGGGATGGGTGGCGCAATTTGCGCAGGGCCTTGGCCTCAATCTGGCGGATGCGCTCTCTGGTTACCCCAAACTCTCGGCCAACCTCCTCCAGGGTGCGGCTGCGGCCGTCGTCCAGACCAAAGCGGAGCTTAAGGACCTTTCTCTCCCTGTCCGTGAGAGAGTCCAGGACCTCCTCCACTTGCTCCTTGAGAAGCTGGTGGGAGGCGGCATCGGCTGGAGCTAGGGCCGTCTGGTCCTCAATGAAGTCGCCCAGGTGGCTGTCCTCCTCCTCTCCGATGGGAGTCTCCAGAGACACAGGCTCCTGAGATACCTTAACTATATTCCGCACCTTCTCCGCGGTTAGCTCCATCCCTGCTCCTATTTCATCGGAGGTAGGCTCCCTACCGTACTCCTGCACCAAGCGGCGGCTGATGCGCACCATCTTGTTTATGGTCTCCACCATGTGAACTGGAATCCGTATAGTACGGGCCTGATCGGCTATGGCCCTGGTGATGGCCTGCCGTATCCACCAGGTGGCGTAGGTGCTGAACTTAAAGCCTTTTCTATAGTCGAACTTTTCTACGGCTCGGATGAGGCCAATGTTACCCTCCTGGATGAGGTCCAGGAGAGACATGCCCCTGCCCACGTATTTCTTGGCCACGCTCACGACTAAGCGGAGGTTGGCTTCAGTGAGACGCTTCTCTGATTCTTCGCCCTCCCTTTTCATGGTTCCAAAGTGCCTACGCAGTCTGGTTTCCCTGGGTGACACGATTGAGATGAGATCTGGCATCGCCAGAAGGCCCTCCAGTGTTAGAGGGTTCTCTGAATCTCCGAGGATGGTCAGGACGCTGGGTTGCAGGATGTGCAGAGCTATTGAGAGACTCACCAAGTAATGCTCAGTATCCTCGTCGCTGGTCCCTACCACGCTAGATATCGCTGAAATAACATCCGGAATTAGCTCGCAGTCGATGGCGTCCTGCAACTCCCCACGACCCCAGTTGGCCCAGCCAGTAGAGATTTCGGGCATGTTTAAGACGTTGGATAGGGCTTTGATGTAAGGCTCCCTCTCTTTTACCCAGGCTGCTATCTCTACCAGTACATCAGATGCTGAGGCTGGCCTACCGTTTCTCTGGAAAAGGATGTCCTCGACACCCTTGATGAACTCGCCCTCCTCCATCTTACGAGCCAGACGCTTTTCATCCACTGCAGTCAGTAGGAACACCCGCCCGATCTCCCTTAGATACATCCGGACCGGGTCGTCTATACCCTCCTGCTCCTCAAGCTCCAGCGCAAGGTCAAGTATTGGCTCCTCCTCCTCTTCTTCTTCCTCCTCCTCCTCGACTTTGGGAACATACCATCCCCCAGGGCTTACAACCATGGTGTCAGGCCAGGGGACGCCGGCCTCTTCGGGCTCCTCAATGGCCACTTGGGAATCTGGGACTCTGTTATAGAGATCGTCTAAAGAGTCCACACTGTGCTCAGGGCCAGATGCTGGCTCAAAGCTGAACTCCTGGAAATCTTTCCCGCCATCAAACGGGTTAAACGGTCCTTTGGGGCTTATAAACTCTACCACGTGATTCACTTCCCTCCGTTATCTTCAGACATGCGCGGTAAGGCCGCGTCCTCGAAAAATCTCCATTAGTTTAGCATCTAGCTCTATCGCCTGTTCCCCCAGCTTGGCCAGGGCCTTTGATCCATCCGACAGGCGCTCCCCTTCCAGGGGGTACTCATGTCCTGGAGAGAAGTTCGGGCCGTTATCTGTGCTGACTTCAGGGCCGACACTTAGACTGGTCATAGGACTAGCAGGAAGTAGCCACATTTTATTGGCTCCCAGGGACGCCTCTATCTCCTCGATTACCATACGGAGCTGGCCCTGTAGCCCCCTGAGGCGGTACTCCTCCAGCCGCATCCAGGAGTCCTCCAAAAGGCGCTGGAGATCCCCGTACTTTATTGGTGGGAGCGAGGCGCTAGCTAGCTCATCCAGCCGATCGTGAAGGGTCGGGTCCACATTCAAGAAGAACTCCTCATGGGACGGCGCCTGTTGCCATGCGAAGAATATCTCCCTGTTGTCTGAGACCGTGAAATGCTCAGTCTGCAACGCCATGACCATCTTCTTAGTCTCTGGATGCTGTATCAGGATGGATAGGACGTGGTTTTCCATGTGCTCCCTGGCAAAGGGCGCTCTTGCTACGCCGGTGCGCTCCAATGCCGGCTGGGAAGCCTTAACCTGGCCTTTCTCCCTCCTTTGCCGGCTCTGCCGCCGTTGATTAAGCCCTTCCTGAAGGTCCCGCTCAGGAACACGTACCAGGCGGGCCAGCTTCTGGATGTAGTGGGCCTGGGTGGCTGCGCCATGAGTTGGGTCTCCCACCTCGTCCAGGATAGTGAGGACAGTCTCAATGGCCTCGGTCTGGCCTCTGGGTTGAGTGAGGTCGTACCGCTCTGGAAGGGTGGACAACAGGTGCTCCACGATGGGAAGTCCTGACGCTACCAGTTCTCGCCACAGATCAGGGTCGCCACGAATTATATCGTCCGGGTCCTTTCCCGCAGGTAGCGCCACAACTCGCACAGTATCCCCGAAAAACAGGCGGGTGCCGTAGCCTCTACCCTCCGGTCTCCAAGCCACCTTTCTATCCATGCTCCTGGCGGCTACCACCACCCCTCGCAGGGCGGCCGCGTCACCGGCGGCGTCGGCGTCCAGGGCTAATGCCACATTGTTTGTGAGGCCCCGGAGAAGATGGAACTGCTTTTCGTTTATAGCCGTTCCCATGGACGCCACCACGTTGTCTATGCCATTCTGGTGGGCCATGATAACATCCATGTACCCCTCTACTATTACGACTGTGCCCTCTCTTTGGATCCCTTCCTTGGCTCTATCCAGGGCGTAGAGAAGGCCGCCCTTATCGAAGATGGGAGTCTGGGGAGAGTTGATGTATTTTGGGTTATCAGACAGGCCTGGCAGGCTCCGGGCTCCAAGGCCCACAACTCTGCCCCGGGGGTCTCTGATGGGGAACATCAGCCTTCCGTGAAAGCGGTCTCTGAGGCCGCCCTCCCCTTCCAGGACTAGGCCGGCAGCCATCAGCTCCTCATCGCTGTATCCCCGCGCTCTCAGATGACTTCTGAGGTTACTCCATCCCGTTGGGCTAAATCCCAAAGTGAACCTTTTTGCTGTACTCTCGTCGATGGATCTTTCTGTCAGGTACTTTCTAGCAATCTGGGCCGCGTTAATGTCCAAAAGCGCGTTATGATAGTATTGGGCTGCGGCTTCGTTAGCTTCTATTAGACGCTCAAGGACGCTCTTATTCTCATCCCTTCTTTCCTTGTCGGGCAGTGCGTAGCCCGCCCTATCCGCCAGAAGCCGGAGAGCGCCGCCGAAGTCCAGGCTCTCCTTTTTCATTACAAAGGTAAAGACGTCGCCCCCTGTACCACACGCCCCGAAGCAGTGCCAGCTTTGGCCCTCGGGAAAGAGGTAGAAGGATGGAGTCTTCTCTACGTGAAAGGGACACAGGGCCTTAAAGTTGCGTCCCGCCCTTTGCAAAGGCGCGTACTGCTCCACTACCTGGACTATGTCTACGTTCTGTTTCACGTCTTGGGCTAGGGTCATCGGGCCTTCCTTGGCGTGTCTTTATGGATGTTTAGAGACGGTATAGTAGTTACTCCGAGCGTTAAAACACCAGAATGCGAGGTTAGTTCCTTGCAGGAGACGGCGAAGGGCATAATGATCCAGTGTCATTATACCACATATTCAAGGGGTTGTGTACTACCCCCACCCGGTAACATTCTTATATGAGTTGACACGCTACCCGTATGAGTTCAGTACATATGAGACAGTTGCGGTATAAGTTCTGAGAGGCGCTCTCTAGGTTCGGTAGGCTCACTACAATTCATAACACTCCCATTCGTCTGCGGCGGACTCGGCGCGGGCGCGGTGGCCTGCACTCATACTCTTACCTATTCCCTTGTGCTCAACGTCAGTCTCTCCATACATCGAAGATACTCGACCTGTCGGTACTGACATTATCATAGACCAACAACACGTAACAGCCGAGCGATGAACTAGTTCAGATAGATGTGAGACAGTAACAAGGAGTAGTAGAGGGGGTATTCTTCTGAGTGAGAGACTACAGAAGGAGGTACCCCCTCATGCAGCTACGTAGGCTGCCAAGGTCATTTTACCAGGCAGGACGTCTCAGTGCAGCCGATCTGTCTCCCAAGGCTCAAGAGAGAAGCCGGTGGCTATACGCGTGGCAGGTGTTACGCGCCAAGGGGTTGAGCAGCGCCCAGGCAGGTGAGGTGTTGTCTTTACCCCGTTCCACCTTGTACCGGTGGCAGCGGCGCCTACAGCGCTATGGCCCCAGGGGTCTGGAGCCTAGCAGCCGCAGGCCCAGACATACCCGTAAGCCCACCTGGATCCCGGAGTTGGCCCAGGCTGCGCTAAACCTCAGGGAGCTGTATCCCCGCTGGGGTAAGGAGAAGCTGGCGGTCCTACTGAGGCGAGAAGGCTGGCAGCTCTCGGTCTCTATGGTGGGCCCCATCCTCACCCACCTTAAGGCCCGGGGCCTACTCCGAGAACCACTCCTGTACCCCGTCAC
>JAENIT010000066.1 GCA_016844365.1 Dehalococcoidia bacterium | reverse complement strand
GCCGTACAGAGAGAAGATATGGTGCCGAAGGTGGGACTCGAACCCACACGGGGGTTGCCCCCCAACAGTTTTTGAGACTGCCGCGTCTGCCGTTCCGCCACTTCGGCGTGGCCAAGGGAAAGGGTACCGCTACTATTATATGATGCAGAGGTGTATGGCTGCTACCTAGCTTGTAAGGATGCTGCCCAGGAAGTCCTTGTGTCCCCGGACAAAATCTGAGGCTGTCATAGTCTTGCCCCCCTCTAGCTGTACAACCCGCAGCTCCAGAAGGCCACTTCCGGTCTGCACGCCTACCCTCTGGCCCGTCAAAGTCTCCGAGTCTGTGTAGCTGAGCACCAGTCCCGTATCGTTAAGGGTATCTACCTCCAAGGGCATCGCGTCGACAATCTTCAGGATTCTGCCCTTCCACCGAGTATAAACCCCCGGCCAGGGGTGGTAGGCCCGTACTCTACGCCACAGCTCTACTGCGGGCAGACTCCAGTCCACCTCGCCATCCTCTTTTCGGGCCATTCTGGTTACAGTGACTAACGATTCATCCTGTGGTCGCGGAGCGATCTCGCTCTTTAGCCAAAGCGGGATGGTTTTCTCCATCATCCGTAGCCCTAGTGCGCGAAGCCTTTCGCTTAGGGAAGTGGTGGTGTCCGTGGGATCGATATTCAGCGACTCCTGGGATAGTATGGGGCCAGAGTCCATCCCGGCATCGATGAGCATTATGGTGACACCGGTCTCTGTATCCCCGCTCAGGATAGCCCCCGCTATAGGCGACGGGCCACGATGCCTGGGCAGAAGGGAAGGATGCACATTCAGGCATCCTTTGGACGGTAGGTCTATGACCCTCTGCGGCAGCAATAGCCCGTAGGCGACGATAAAGATAAGATCGGGACTGAGGTCGGCCATCTCGTCCAAGGTCTCCTCGCTCCGCAAGCTTTCTGGCTGGTAGACCGCTAGTCCCGTTGAGAGGGCGAACTGCTTCACTGGGCTCGGATTCAGACCTCGACCCCTCCCCGTCGGGCGGTCGGGCTGAGTGTAGACGGCCACCACCTGGTATCCGAGCTCTAAGAGCCGCTCCAAGTAGGGCACAGAGAACTCCGGCGTTCCCATAAAGATAATACGCATACCGACCTCCTCTGTAGGATCGTACCATCTCAGCCTCAGCATAACAACAAAGTGTGGGTTACGTTCTAGCTTGCAGACGGGGGAAGGCACCATAAAAATTTTCTTGAATAAACGGCACAGTTGTGCTATCATTCGGAAAAGTCGAATACTGTTTGTTGTGAAGGATGGCGCGTGATGATAAGCGAGGAGAAGAGCAGGGCCCTTGACCTGGCCATAAGCAAGATCGAGCGGGAGTACGGCAAGGGCTCCATAATGAAGTTAGGGGAGTCCTCGGTGAATATGGCTATAGAGGCTATACCCACCGGTTCCCTCTCTCTCGACCTGGCCCTCGGCATTGGGGGCATTCCCAGGGGAAGGGTCACCGAGATCTTTGGTCCGGAGTCCGCCGGAAAGTCTACATTGGCTATTCATATTATCGCGGAGGCCCAGAAGCTGGGCGGGATGGCTGCTTATATCGACGTAGAGCACGCCCTGGACGCTGGCTACGCTGCCCGGTGCGGTGTCAATATTGACGAGCTTTACATCTCCCAACCCGATAGCGCCGAGGACGCCTTGAGTATCACTGAGGCTCTGGTGAGGAGCGCCGCGATAGATATCGTTGTCCTGGATAGCGTGGCCGCTCTGGTCCCCAAGGCGGAGATCGAAGGGGATATGGGCGACCCGCATATGGGTATGCAAGCCAGACTCATGTCCCAGGCTCTGCGTAAACTCACCGCGGCCATCGGCCGGTCTCGGACCGCGGTGGTCTTCATAAACCAGTTGCGGGAGAAGGTGGGCGTGGTTTTTGGGAACCCGGAGGTTACCCCGGGAGGAAGGGCCCTCAAGTTCTACAGCTCGGTGCGAGTGGACATTCGGCGGATAGACAGCATCAAGCATGGCGCTGTGGTAGTGGGTAACAGGGTACGGACGCGAGTAGTAAAGAATAAAGTGGCCCCTCCTTTTAGGGTCGCTGAATTTGACATAATGTTCAACCAGGGCATCAGCAAAGAGGGGGACATCATAGACTTGGGCGTAGAGATGGGGATGGTGAAGAAAAACGGGGCCTTCTTCAGCTTCGGCGAGACCCGCCTCGGCCAGGGCCGAGAGAACGCCAAACAGTTCCTTCGCCAGCATCCTGAGATCGCCGTGGAGGTGGAGGGCCTAATACGAGGCGACTCCGGTTCCGCTGTGAAGGTGGCCGTTGCCGAGGAGACCGAGGAGTACGCGCCGTAGGTAGCGACTAACGTCATAAAACGACTAAGGCCAAGCGGCGTGGCACCATCTACCCGTTAAGCTCTATCACCAACGTAAAATGATTCAACTGTGTAGAGAATGACTGGGAACGAGCTTGCGCAACTACTCATAGAATCTCGGCTCCGACTCTTGCAAGAGGCTGCGGAGGTTCCTATCTCTCGTCTGTCTGAACGGCTTTCGTCAGAAGAGTGGTCAGTATTAGAAGTGCTGGCCCACCTTGTCGATGTGGACTACCACTGGCTCTCCCAAGCGCTGGCTATGAAAAGTACACCAGGTTATATGTTCCTCCATTTCGATGATGACAAGTGGAAAGCTGAGCACCTAGCCATCAGGGAATCCCCTCCAGAACAAATACTGACCGATCTGGACGCGTCGCACAGATCTGTTGTCGAGCCACTATTATCGATCACGGAGGAAGAGCTTTACAGATCTGGGCGGCACCCCCGTGGCATCCCCTACAGAGTGATCGATGTCTTCCTCCGTTATTTGGTTCACGACCTGAATCATACCCAGCAAATCCATGACATCCGTCAGCGTCTCAAGAGATAGCAAGGGCGAGATGATGATCACAGATTTGGGCACCATAACCGCTATCGAGCCCCAGGTACGGCGCAAGAGCAGGCTCAACGTCTTCATCGCCGGGGAGTACGCCTTCTCCCTGTCCAAGGTTGTGGCCGTGGATGCGGGGATAAGAACTGGCCTATCCCTCTCCTCGGAAGACATACAGCGAATCCAAGACGCTGAACTCCTCCATCGGGCCAAAGAGACGGCCTACCGATTCCTGGGCTACCGGCCCCGAAGCACGGCGGAGGTGACGACTCGCCTGAATCGAGGGGGTTTCAGCGACACGCTGATCGAACAGGTCGTGGCGGACCTCACAAGTCGAGGCTTCCTAGACGACTCGGCCTTTGCCTCTTACTGGGTCGAACGGAGGACAGCGCACAACCCAAAGGGTAGTCGGCTCATATCTGCTGAGCTGAAGCGAAAGGGAGTCCGTCAGGAGAGCATCGAGGAGGCAACGAGGGATACAGACGACCTCGACAGCGCTTACAGGGCGGGAAAGAAAAAGGCCCTGAGCCTGGGGCAGGACGAGTACCAGCAGTTCAGGCAGCGCCTCTGGGGGTATCTGGTCGCACGGGGATTCTCTTTCGATGTGGTCCGAAGCACCATCGCGAGGCTATGGCAAGAGGGTCACGGCTCTGATGATGATCTTAACGGCGAGCCTTTGTAGGGAGGGTATATCCTTCCCAGGAAGGACCGACCCCCACCTAACCTCCCCCTTTAAGGGGGAGGGAGAATAGTAGTGCTCATCGCGAGTTCGGACGGAGGGCGCCCGCTCTGATATCGCGGCGTGTCGCCTCCACGACTTTCGGTAAATAGCCTCCTGCTATAGCGATTCTGTCATCGCCGAGATAATACCTGACCAGAACCCTCTCATCTTTCGGTGCGTTCCCACCAGCGCGAGCCATCACAAATGGGATAACGTATCGGGACTGCCAGGCGGGGACCATCAGTCCGGCGGCCTTCACCATCGAGCCGCCCAAATGATCGGGACTGGCTGTGGAAGCGTAAAGGGGCGTAGGTGGAGAGACCCATGTGTACGCCTCGAAGGCGTGATTGATCAGATCAGCCCCGGCGGGGCCTCGCGCGCTGGTGCCCATGGCTACTACGATTACTCGATTGCCGTCCCTGGTCGCCGAGGCTACTATATTGTCTCCGGCCTCTTCAGTTAGTCCGGTCTTTACGCCGTCCACCCCCGGTACCCATGTCGGCTGTCCCAGGAGCTGGTTGGAGTTCCACAGAGACCAGGATCGTCCATAGCCCGTGGAAATCTCCTTGTGCCTGGACGCCACCATCTCGGCGAAGGTGGGGTTCTGGAGGGCGTAGCGGGCCATAACTGCTATGTCATGGGCGCTGCTGTAATGGTCGGGGTGGTGAAGGCCGTGAGGGTTAACGAAGTGGGTGTCCATCAGCCCCAACTCTTGGGCCTTGCGATTCATCATCGCAACAAAAGTTTCCGTGGAGCCATTCCCAACTTGATCTGCTATAGCCGTTGCGGCATCGTTGCCGGAGGGGAGAAGCAGTCCCCACAGCAAGTCTCCGATGGAGAGAGCATCCCCCTCTTTCAGGCCCATATAGGAGCCTTCCACCAGATGTGTCTTTTTAATGGCAACCATCTCCCTCAAGTCGGCATGTTCCAGGGCTACGATGGCCGTCATGACCTTGGTTATGCTGGCTGGTGGCAGGCGCAGCCTCTCGTTGCGCTGATGCACCACCCTACCGCTACCGAAGTCCATAATCAACGCCGATTTCCACACCAACCCTGGAGGAGCGGACTCTTTAATGGGGGGAAGTTGGCCGGCGTAAAGGGGCACTTTACCGCGATCCGATTCCAGCAGCTTAGGAGGCCCGAATCCGGACATGGAAACCGAGGTCATTATCAAAAGAATAAGGCCCAGTAGACGTATCTGTTTCATAGTTCACCGGGGCAGCTTGGCCCATTACCTCCACGCGCATTTCTTATTGCTTCAAACAGCAGTGAGCCTTCCGTGTTTCAATGCGAGGTAGCTGCTCTTGTGATACTATTTCTGGTGAAATATACTCTCCATACATGAAAACTATGAACAGTGCCTTTAAGCCCATTGCTGACTCGCTATCTGGGTTCCAGCCTGCTGTACAGCAGTGGTTCCGAAGCAAGGCCGAGTCATCCTCTGCGCCCCAGTCCAGG
>JAENIT010000065.1:544-9351 GCA_016844365.1 Dehalococcoidia bacterium | reverse complement strand
CGCGCCCTCTCCGATCTGGAGGTGCTGGCGGAGATGGGAGTTACGGATTTGAGCAAGTACAAGGTCGCCACATAGGAGTGCGGTGATGAAAGAAGAGCTGGTGACCATTGACGAAGCCCGGAACAAGTACCCGGAGGAGTGGGTGCTCATGGAGTTGGTCAAGTTCGACCGGTGGAAAAACCCCAAGGCTGGGACAATCGTCTGCCACAGCCCAGACCCAGATAACCTGGTGGAACCTGAGAAGAGCATCCATGAGAAAGACTAAATGTGCAGACATACGTCTTTTTCTGCGGCCCCGTTATACTTGACGGTTACGCTGTAGCGCTATAATGCCTCGAATGTGAAAAGATAGTGAGGAAACTGCTACAATCTATATGGGCTCCTGAGTTCCAGCGAGCCATTATCAGGCTAATACAAGGAGCTTTCTTTCTAGCGTTGTTTCTTGTGCTTGAATGGGGCCTTGTCACTTTAGCCAGAGTCACGACATACGAAGCAGAAAAAGAAGCCGTCAAAGTCATTCTTGATGGTATACAAATCGGCTCGGCATTGGGTGTAGCCAGCTTGTTTGTCATTCATTTTGTTGCTGTTGCCCTAGATTTTGGTAGGTATCTTTTCAGGACATAGAGGATAAGCATGCTCAAAGAACATCTCAAAGAGGGCGTTAGAGAAGGCGGGGGCTTGTGGGTATCCCTAGTATTGGGTGTAACCGTATTCACTATTCTTTACTCAGTATTCATATTGATTGGGGTGTCTGAACGAGATAGTGTTTTATGGTCTTTTCCCTTCTTGGCTGCCACGCTTATATTGACTCAAGTCTTTTTACGGGCCCCTAGAACTCTAGATATCGATCGCGACTACCAAAAAAACTACGTGCGCCTAAAAGCAATGGCAAACCTCATGCGCTATGTTGTGCCCTCGCTGGTGAGCTTTGTTCTCGGGTTCTTTGGCAACTTCGCCTACTCTGCCCTGGGAGTGCCTCTTTGGCCTACGGTAGCCTTGGCAGGATTCGTCGTAGTCGCTGTGTTGCTCACAGGATTTGGCATCGAAGCGCGGTCCCGTAAACACTAAATTTAATGCTCCTCTCCGTCGTCATACCCGTGTACAACGAGCGCGACACCCTCCGGGAGATCATCGCGCGGGTGCGGGCCGTTCCCATAGATAAAGAGATCATCTGTGTAGACGACTGCTCCTCCGACGGCACTACGGAGGTCCTAATGGAGGAGTCTTCGGCCTCGGAGATAGTGTTCCTGCGCCACCAGCGGAACATGGGCAAGGGCGCTGCGGTGCGCACTGGCCTCGCCGCGGCCAAGGGCGATGTAATTATCATCCAGGACGCGGACCTGGAGTACGACCCCTCGGACTACCCCAAGCTTCTTGATCCTATCCTCCGAGGAGAGACCAAGGTGGTGTACGGCTCTCGGTTCCTGGGGCGAAGGGAGGAGATGTCCCTGAGCCACAACCTGGGCAATCGGATGGTTACCGCAGTAACCAACCTGCTCTTCGGAACGGCCTTGACGGATATGGAGACCTGCTATAAAGTGTTCACATCGGAGGTGGCCAAGGGGATTCAGTTGACCTCCCCCCGGTGGGGCTTCGATCCTGAGATCACCGCGAAGATTCTGCGGATGGGCTACTCCATAAAAGAGGTGCCCATATCCTATAAGGGGCGGCCCCTAGACCAGAAGAAGCTCCGGTGGCGGGACGGCTTCACAGTTCTATACACTCTAGTGAAATTCAGGTTTTTGTGATGAGAGGCGATAACAAGAGCAAAAGCAAGAAGCCATCTAAACGGACACTAGCCGAGGCCGCTGTGACCGATAAGGCTCTCTGCTCTGATGTGTGCCGGGCCCGGTGCTGCACCTGGAGCTTCATCGATGTTACGTCGGAGGAGGCAGAGGTGCTTAGGCGGCGCGCGGTGGAGTTGCATCTGCCTGAGCCTCCAATCGAGGCTTACAAGCATCACCAAACCGGAGAGACGGCCTACGTCATGCACGCAATTCCATGCATTTTCCTCTCCAAAGATAACCTCTGCTCTGTGTACCGAGACCGCCCCCAGCACTGCCAGGATTTCCCCGACACCTGGCGGGAGTTTTGCCCCCTGAGCAAACGGCACTTCCCGCCAGAACCATCGGGGAGTTGGAGCCTACTCCAGTAGCAATACGCGGGCTTCATTTTCGCCTCCCGTCCCTTGTCCGCCTTGTCCCGACAGGTCGGGTCCGTTCCGAGACTCCGCCGAGCGAGAGACTCCGTACGCGGAGAGGCTCCCTGCACTAACTCGGGTCCTAAAGCCCTCCTCTGGCCGCCAGCAGAGCGTATACGAGAAAGCGGTACCACGCCATAAAGGCCGAGAGAAATAGCCCGGTTATTCCTCCTTTGTAGCCCTCCCACAGGAAGTAGCGCCTGTAGAACTCCTGCGCAGGCTGGGTGAGGAGCCAGTGGGGCTTCAGCCGCACTCCGTGTGAGTGCAGCGAGGCCGCCTCCCGATGAGCGTAGGCGTTTTGTTTGGAGAAGAGCTGAGTGATAGTCAGGTAGTTATGGTGGACTAGGGGCTCTAGGAGGAAGCCCGACTCTCCCTGTAGGACAACGATCTCGTGGGGGTCACGATTCTCGTCGTAGCGACCGCTGTCCTTTCTAAAGAGGCGCATCTGGTGGTCGGGCCACCATCCGGCGTGGCGCACCCACTGTCCCAGGATGAAGTTCTGTCGAGGAACCCAGTATCCTGCCGGGGCGCTCCCTTCACCCTTGAGGCCCCAGCTATCTCTGGCCACGATAGCGCCTATCTCCTCCACGAGAGCTGGTGTTGTGCGCTCATCGGCGTCCAGGAAGAAGACCCATTGACCTTGAGCCAGGTCCAGAGCGGCGTTACGCTGGTTGGCGAAGGTCGTAAAGACCCTCTGGTAGACCCTGTCGGTGTAGCGGTGGCTTATCTCTACCGTGGCGTCGCCGCTGAAGGAGTCCAGGGGTAGACCTTGTCGGTGTAGCGGTGGCTTATCTCTACCGTGGCGTCGCCGCTGAAGGAGTCCAGGACCACGATCTCATCGGCCCAGGTGAGCCCATCAAGGCAGTGGGCGATGTTGACCTCCTCGTTACGGGTGATTACTATGGCCGACACTCTAACCATGATCCAGCGCCACCATCCTCAGTATCTGCTGACATGCCTTGTGCCCCGGCCCAGGGATCGCAGCGCGCAAAACAACTCCCACAGTATTCCCGCTCCAGTGACAGCCCTGTTAACGGCCTGGAACAGGGGGGAATAGTGCCGTCGGAACAAAAGCAAGCGGCTACGGTACAGCTCCACGAACATGGGATCTCGCACCTGCCTGGTGCTCTGGCCCCCATAGTGTACCACCTTGGCTGACGGATGGCAGTAGACCTTCCAACCCGCCTCCTTCATCCTCATGCACCAGTCAATCTCCTCGCAGTACAGGAAGAATTCGGGGCAAAAGGCCCCCACCTCTTCCACCACATCTCTACGGACCATGAAGCAGGCTCCCAGTGGGTGGTCGATCTCGAAATCGTCGTAATATGCCTTACGAGGATACCTGCCGTTGATGCTGGAGTTGGAAAGGCGATGGTGGAGAGGAAACAGGTCAAGAAAGGTCATCCATAGGTTGGGAAAGCGAAAGGCCCCATGTTGAAACGAGCCATCGGGGTAGAGGAGGGATCCGGCCACTGCCCCCACTAAGGGATGGGCCTCTAAGAAACGGAACAGTTCATGTTGTTAGCCCTGGAGAACCCCAGGTTGTTATTCAGGGCTAACAGCTTTACCTGGGGGAAGGACTCCGTGACCATCTCAGGGCTACCGTCCCGGGAGGCGTTGTCCACCACGAAGACCTCGCACTCAAGGCGGTAGGACGTAGTCTCTAGGCACCCCACCAGTGAAGAGAGACACTGGCGAAGGAGTTCCCTGGTATTGTAGCTGACTATTACGACAGAGAGGTCCATGAAGTTTAGTAGCTGATGGTGATCTGCGTGTGGCCCACAGGGTCCTGGGGGTAACCCACTCCCTCCTGGATGACATTGACCCAGAACTTCACGTACCGGCTCTGAAAGTTTAGCATCTTAATGCTTCCCTTTATGGTCGTTTCCTGGCCGGGAGCCAGAGGCTCATCACCCCAACCCCATCGGATGGGGTATGGATTAGAGGCCTGCTCCCACATGACGCCCACTCTCCAGAAGCCAGGGCGCTCGAAGTGAAGGGGCTGACCATTATCTCCTCTAAAGCGCAGAAAATTTTCGAATGTATCGTAGGGAGTGCCGGAGGGTGGGCCAAGGCTCTTGAGTGAGGTCTCCCCGGTGTTTTTCACCACTATCTCCACGTTAATAACACCGCCAACGGGCGCTGCCTGGGGTTCGAACTTGATACGTAAGATCTCCAGGTGTGGCGTTCCTGCGTCTCGGATGGCAACATCGGTGGCGTAATCCGTCACATTGCCCGCTCTGTCCCTGGCTCGGATGTGCAGTGTGTAATCGCCATCGGGGAGTTGGCGGTCCGCGGCCTTGCCGTTCCATCGAATAGGGTGGAGGGCGGCGGACTTCTCAGTCTCCGGCTCCAGAACGTGCTCATTACCAGATGAGTGAGTGGCCAAGACAGTCACCAGAGAGGCTTTGTTCAGGCCGTAGGTTATAAGAGTCTCATCGTCTACGAAATCGCCGTCGGGAGAGAACTCCGTGGGGAGAATGCTAACGTCTGATAAAACCGGAGCGTCGGTGTCGGCGTCCTTGATCCGAAGAGTACCGACCGCCTCAGACCGCTGGCTTCCATCTCCGGCGATGACGATATAGGTGTAGACGCCGTTGGGCAGCACTCGGCGGTTAAGGCTGCTTTTGTCGGGTTCGTAAGTGCCGTAGAAAGTAGCCTGGTAGCCCCCGGGAGGCCTGGGGTCTCCCGCTCTAAATACGTACTCCCGGCCATCCTGATCCTTGAAGACCAGCGATAACCTCGTGGGGCGTGATACTGTGTACTTTATGGTGGCGAAATCGTCCACTCCGTCGCCGTTGGGAGATATTTCGGAGGGAGAAATGGAGACGTTGTGAATAATAGGGCCCCCTCCACAGCTTACTGCCAGAAGTGGAACAAAGAGCACAGCGCCAAGAACAAAGAATAGCTTCATATTCACAGTGCTATGCTAACAAAGGCTGGGCTATCAAGGCAAGGGCGCGAGCGCTGGGGGTAAAGGACAAAGCATTTAAAGATCGATCTGTTGAAGTCTGCGAAAGATGTTTTGCGGCGAGTGCCGATGAGTACAACTTTTTTGATATGGAGCGCTTTTCTCCTCTCCTCTCTCGCATACTGTTTCCCTGACCCCTCACACCTTCGCGTTTACCTCCGACCTCAGGACAGTTTATACTAGTGTTAACCTTAAGTTAGCAGATTCTGCTCCATGGTCCGGCGCATTATTATCAGGCCGCGCTCTCCATAAACAGCAGCTTGATTGCCCCAAAACACCAAACTATCTAGTAAACACCGTGGAGGTGCTTAAAATGACGGAATCCGTAAATGTTGGCAGGACAGGAGATATAGAACAGGGCGCTATGAAGCTCGTGGAGGTGGGAGAGCGTAAACTAGCCATCGTTAATGTTGGCGGCAAGTTCTACGCCATAGACAACCTCTGCTCCCACAGGGGCGGCCCCCTCTCGGAGGGCACCTTAGAGGGTGATGTGGTAGAGTGCCCCTGGCACGGCAGCAAATTTAACGTGGCTACGGGTGAGAGGCTGGACGGTCCGGCTCAAGGCGGGGTCCAGAGCTTTACTCTCCGGGTTGAGGGGGCTGACCTGATTGTGGAGATACCTTAGAAGCAATAGATAGGGTGCTGACCCTGGGGGCTGCTAGAGCATCCGCAAGCCTTTTTCCCGCGGATCCATCGTCTCTCCGCTGGGGACGAAGAACCCGTTGAAGTCCTGTTCGAGGATTCCGGGGCCTATTATACAGTTCCGCCCTACGTTAAGGCCTGACGGAAGCTGGGCGTTTTTTCCAATCAGGGTAATGCCGTTGCTGAGCACATCGGGGCGACGAAAGTTGGGGGAGAAGTCATCCCCATATCCTATGTGACATCCTCTTTTGACCATGATCTGCTTATCCAGGATGGAGAAGTTGATCACGGAGTCGGATGATACAAAGGTATCATTGAAGATGATGGAGTCTTTGATAACCGCTCCTGCTTCGACGAACACACCCGGGGATAAAATCGAGTGCTCAACATAGCCGTTGACTATACACCCCTGCGACACGAGGCTGCGGCTTACGTGGGCCCGGGGCCCGATCTTGGCCGCAGGCAGTTCTCTGTTGTTGGTGTATACCAGGTTGTCAGTGTCGTATAGATTTATCTCCGGCAGGTCATCCAATAGGTCCATATTGGCCTGCCAGTAGGCGGGGATAGTGCCTACGTCCCGCCAGTACCCTCTGAAGGGGTATGCCATCACACGGCTTGCGCCAATCATTCGAGGTAGGATGTCCTTGCCGAAGTCGTGGGTGCTTGTTTTTCGTGCAGCGTCTTCGTGCAGCTTCTGAAAGAGGATATCCTTGTCGAATATGTAAATCCCCATAGAGGCCAGGTTGGTTTCTGGTTGTGCGGGTTTCTCCTGAAACTCCACTATCTGATCCTTATCATCGGTGACTACCAGGCCGTAACGGTGGGCTTCCTCCCAGGGCACCTCTACCACCCCCACTGTGACATCCGCGCCTGAAGCCCTATGGAAGTCCAGCATATTCTCGTAATTCATCTTGTAGACATGGTCTCCTGCCAGAATCAGGAGGTGGTCCGCCTTGTGGTCCTCTAGGAAGTATAGGTTTTGATAGACGGCGTCAGCGGTGCCCCGGTACCAGTCGGATTCACCACGGCCCACGTAAGGTTGGAGGAGGAAAACGCCGCCATCCCTGCGGTCCAGATCCCATGACCTGCCGATGCCAATGTGGTCGTTTAGGGAGCGTGGGTGGTATTGGGTCAATACCGCAATGGTGTATATACCGGAGTTTACGCAGTTACTGAGGGTGAAGTCTATTATCCGGTAACCCCCGCCGAAAGGGACCGCGGGCTTTGCCCGCGCAGCAGCCAGGATACTGAGCCTCTCCCCTTGGCCTCCCGCCAAAATCATTGTCGCAACCTTACTCATCTTCCCCCCCTACTCCTGTCCCACTAACTATCACCTTAGGTATATGCCTCAGAGCGGTTTCCAAAGGGAACCGCTGGTAGCTTACCTCGTGGGACCGAGAATAAGCCCATCATGTTGACAATATCACTGTGCCGATGGCGCTGTCAACGAAGGGCGGGCGCTATTACTTTGCCTATCGGCGGGGCAGATTGCTGGCGACCTGCCCTATGATCAGGTCCGCGACTCCGGCCACGTCATCGAAGGAATAGGTGGGGACTCCAACGGACCCGCCTGAGGCGGGCTGAGAAGTGACTATGGCCAGAAGCTCTTCCTCTTCACATTGGAGATCGCCTTCGTTTCTCACTACTTCGATCTTGGGCGCTCCGGAGCCCTTGTATCCTTCAGCTAAGATGATGTCAACCTTGCCCTCCATCAGGTGGACTATCTCTCCCAGGGATAGCTCTCGAATAGGGCGCTCCATCAGGCCGAAACTTCCTTGGGACGATGCTGCCACGACACGGCTCCCGGCCTGGGCAAAACGCCACGAGTCCTTGCCCGGTTGATCCAACTGGAGAGGGTGATGCGAGTGCTTGATGACTCCGACCTCATACCCTCGGCGCTTCAGCTCGGGAAGCAAGGCTTCCAGAAAGCTGGTCTTCCCCGATCCTGATCGCCCTACGAAACACACTACTGGCGGAGTTGGCACATCATGGCCTCTTTCCACCATCCTTCCCAGGAAGGACCTCGCCAGGGAAAGGCTTTCGGGAGTGTTGACGTTGTAGGCGCTGAGGCCAAAGGGATCCAGGAGCTTATACTCTTTTTCGTCCAGAAATCGGGAGTTAACCTCTGCCAGCAGATCGGTGAGTTTTAGCCGTCGCTCCATCCTTCCTGAAGGAAGGACCATGCTCTCTACGGCGGGAAGGCAGCTTCGAGCATAGATGGCGTGCAGAGGCTGAGGCTCACCTCCGCTTGTGATAGCGACCGCCTGGTTGCCCTCTCTCAAGTCGGCCATGTGGAGCAGCAGGGCTGGGTTGATGAAGGGCATATCCCCAGCGACTACGTAGGCGTATGGGGAGGACGATAGAGTGAGGCCGGTGTAGATACCTCCCAGAGGCCCTGCATCGGGGAGCAGGTCTTCTGCTATCCTTACTCTAGGATGGGGGGACAACGGAAGATCGTACCGTTGTTGATGGGTTACAACAATTACCTCCCGACTCAAGGGTAGGAGAGTGTCTACAACTCGTTGCAGCAGGCTGCGGCCTCCGATGGTCTCGGCGAGCTTGTCCTTACCCATCCGCCGGCTCTTGCCGCCTGCCAATACTATGGAGTCCATTCCTCTTACCCTTATCCCGCTAACCGCTTGAGGTGTATAGAAAAATCGCCACGTACGGCAAATGGTTCCCATCCGTCGGCAAGAAGTTTCGACAGGACCGGCCAGCCCCGATTGCCCTTGAAATCGCGCGGCAGTTCCAGCTCGAAAATACCCTCGACCCGTATCGTGCCCTGATTTTTGAATGCGAGGGCTCCAGCATTATTTGAGGTGAAAAACCATACTTCATCACCAGACATAGTGAGCTTACAGTATTCCCACGTCTGCACGGCCACCTCCGTTTCTCATTGTTTTCCTAAGCCATTGCCACTTCTGGAAGTGGGAGCGACTCTCAGTAGTCACGTCGTAAACATCACACATGCCCTGCTACAGAGGCGGTCTCCTC
>JAENIT010000065.1:0-522 GCA_016844365.1 Dehalococcoidia bacterium | reverse complement strand
CCAATCGCAAGCCCTCTCGAAAGCGTGGGCCACTCGTAATACCGTGGCCTCGTCAAAGGGACGGCCCACTATCTGCAGGCCGATGGGGAGGCCATCCCTCGTGAAGCCACAGGGCACGGAGATCGCGGGGAGACCGGCCAGGTTGAAGGGTGAAGTGAAGCGAGTGAGAGTGCCCCGCACGTCCACTCTCAGCTCTCCCACTTCAACACTCTCCTGCCCTATCTTGGGCGCGATAACGGGGACGGTAGGTGTAATGAGGGCGTCTACTTGGGCGAACACCTCTCGGAGGCCATCCGCAAACATACCCCTGGCTCGCTGGCCCTCCAGATAATCAGCGGCGGATATAAAGGCCCCCATCTCCAGCCGTCTTCTTACGTCGGGATCGTACTCATCTCTGCGAGTCTTGAGATACTCCCGGTGGCGGGAGTAGGCCTCGGACGTGAGCACAGCGTTGGTCATGGAGCGAGCGTACTCTATGTTGGGGACGGACACCTCCACCACTGAGGCTCCCTGTCCTCGGAT
>JAENIT010000064.1 GCA_016844365.1 Dehalococcoidia bacterium | reverse complement strand
CTTGGAGTTCGTCTTTGCCGCCGCATCCTTCTCCACCTGAGATCGGCTCATGTCCGATGGAACGAGGGCCTTTACTGATAGAGGAAACTCCTCCCCAACGGTCTTACTTATGAACAGCGGCGATGTCAGCGTCCCAATAAGCGGTTGTAGTTCCAAGGTGCCAAGATTACCACTGACGCTGGGCTGACCGCCTGTCTGGAGTTAGATGAGGCTCTTCGTTACAGGAGTATTGACAGGAGACTGACGATGGCGCCTGCAGAACCGCAGGGAAACCAAAATGAGAGCACACTCTCGGACGAACTCAAGTTCCGAACGGTAGCGGAGGCCGTGATCGATGCCGTTATCCTTGCCGACACGTCTGGTAAGATCATCTCATGGAATCCCGGTGCGGAAGCCATCTTCGGTCATACCGAAGCTGAGGTTTTGGGCCAGCCGCTCACTATCCTTATGCCCGAGCGTCACCAGGCGGCCCACTTGCGCGGACTGGAACGCGTGAGTCAGACTGGGGAGCGGCAGCGGATAGGGAGAACTTCGGAAGTGTCTGGGCTACGTAAGGATGGACAAGAGTTCCCCATCGAGCTATCTCTCGGTACGTGGGTTACATCAGAAGGCAGGTTCTTCTGCGGTATCATCCGTGATGTCACCGAGCGGACGGTCCTTCAGGAGGCGTTGCGCCATGCCGCACTCCACGATCCTCTCACGCACCTTCCCAATAGGACGCTGTGTGAGGAAGAATTGCGACGCGCAGCAGCCCAGGCAGTAAGGACGGACAGATGTACCGGCGTTCTGGTGGTCGACTTGGACGACTTCAAGATGGTGAACGATAGCTTTGGCCACCTCGTGGGCGACACCATGCTCAAGTCAGCAGGGGAGCGGCTCCGAAGTGCTGTGCGCGAGGGTGATATAATCGCGAGGTTAGGAGGCGACGAATTCGTGGTCTTGCTCGAGAACCTTCTCTCTGAAATGGATGCTCTGGTTGTAGCAGAGAGAATGGTCGCATCCGCGGAAGAACCACTCACGGTTGACGACCACACGATCAGAATCACTGCTAGTGTTGGGGTGGCGACCCGGCGGGGCCGCTTCGCTCCAGAGGATATCTTGCGGGCAGCGGACACCGCGCTCTACGTAGCAAAGAAAGAGGGGAAGGCCCGCTTTGCGGTGGCTCCTGCTTATGAGAGTGGTTGATGATTTCCAATTCAGGGACCGCCATCGATGGAGCGACATGATCCCATCAGTGTGGGAACAGATGAACGAACCAGCGGGGTCGATTTGGCCGTAAATATCCTTGATCGTTGAATGTCGCCGGTTCTCGGAGTTGGCGGACTGGTCATTGAGGTATTCCTAGCGTGTTTGGTGAAGGAGGTATATTCCTAGAAAGAGTGTCTCCTATTGTTGAGATGATCCCTTGGGCACTAAATACTACTGCTAATCGAAGTAAATTATGGAAATTGATGAGAAATATTTCTTAAGAACAGGTGTGTCTTGGGGAAGGTTTCTAAAATAGAGGCATTTGGACCCCCATGAGTTAGCTGATTAGGGTAATTGCGAAGGAGGAGTCTATGGATTTCGAACTCCACTATACCCATGAGCAAGAGGAGTTTAGGAAAGAGGTCAGGGAGTGGCTCGGTGCCAATGTTCCATCTGATCTCAAATCCCCAGTGAACACCGGCGATCTTAAAGAGAATTCGGAAGAGCGTTACTGGAAGGCCAGGGAGTTCCGACGCAAGCTGGGTGAGAAAGGATGGCTGGCTCCCGTGTTCCCGAAAGAGTACGGCGGTGGCGGCATGAATGTATCTCAGGCGATGGTGTTGGAAGAGGAATTGGCCAGCCATGACCTGCCGGGAACCGCCTTGGGAGACTTGGGCCTAAATCTGGCTGCCCCTGCTATGATGGTCTGGGGCACAGATGAGCAGAAGCGGCGATTTCTACCACCTATCCTCAAGGGCGAGGTGGCTACCTGGCAGGTATTCACAGAACCCAACGCCGGCTCTGATCTAGCCTCCATGCAGACCACGGCGATCCGTGAGGGAGACGAGTTCGTATTCAACGGCAGCAAGCACTTCGTTGGCTCCCCTCATGACGTAGATTTCCTGTACACCCTCGCTGTTACAGATCCAGCTGCCCCTAGACACCAGAACATAGGGGCATTTTTAGTTCCAGCCAATACCGCAGGAGTAACCCTTGGCTACATGGACCTAGTTGCTGGGGGCGGAAAGCGGACTGTCTTCTACGATAACGCTCGTGTGCCTGCCTCACAGCTTATCGGAGGAGAGCGAGACGGGTGGAAAGTGGCCCAGTCCACGCTCGAGTTGGAGCACGGTGGGCGAGGCGCTCTGATAGATAAAGATAAGTACATGGAAAAGCTGCTGGAGTACTGTCGCACCACCGAGTATGGCGAGGAGCCCATCAGCAGCGATCCGGAGTACCAGGAGTACCTCCTTCAAGCCTACCTGGGCTACCAGGTAAACCGCCTGTTGGGGCTTCGGAACTACTGGATGCGCGGCGCCCACAAGAGGTTCTCCTATGAGGGGTCTCAGGGTTCTATGAACCGAAAGATATTCGGCCCCAAACTGGCGGAGATCATGCTTAAGACCGTGGGCCCACGTGTTCTCCTGCACAAAGATGAGTCAAAATGGTCCATCGATGAAGGGAGACTAGAGTCGTTCCAAAGGGAGGCCATAGTTATCCCGCACCCAGGCGGAACGTTAGAGGTCCAGAAACTGATTATAGCCCGGAGGCTCGGCGTTAGCCGTACCAGGGAAGAAGGCAAAGACTATTTCTAATTGCATAAGAAAGGAGGATTGCTGTATATTAGTCCGTAGCAGAGATGGTTGAGATAGTTAGCTAATAAGGAGGATTTTCATGGATTTCGATGTGCATTATACGGTAGAGCAAGAGGCCTTTCGCAAAGAGGTCAAAAATTGGCTGGAGGTCAATGTGCCGAAGGATCTAATAGATCCCGTAGATAACATGGATCTCGTAGAGAACACGGAGGAGATCTACACTCGGGGCATGGCATTCCGAAGGATGCTGGGGGAGAAGGGTTGGTTAGCCCCAGCGTATCCAAAGCAGTATGGTGGCGGCGGCTACAGCGTAGATCAGCAAATGGTCATAGCTGAGGAGTTGGCGGAGTACGATCTCCCCGGCATAGCCCTCGGTGATACTGGTACCGGCATCGGTGGGGCAGCCGTCATGGTGTGGGGCACTGAGGAGCAGAAGCAGCGGTTCCTCCCTCCCATCCTGAAGGGCGAAGTAGTAACCTGGCAGGTTTTCACCGAGCCAAACGCTGGCTCTGACCTGGCCTCCATGCAGACCACGGCCATTCGGGAAGGCGACGAGTTTGTCTTCAATGGCTCCAAACACTTCGTGGGGCAGCCCCATAGGCCCGACTTCCTATACGCCTTGGCCGTAACGGACCCCACTGCTCCCAGGCACCAGAACATCGGCGCCTTCATGGTACCTGTCGAAACTGCGGGTGTGACCCTTGGCTACATGGACCTGATCGGAGGCGGTGGCAAGCGGACCGTCTTCTTCGACAATGCCAGGGTATCGGCAACTCAGCTCATCGGCGGCGACCGAGACGGCTGGAAGGTGGCCCAGGCCACCCTGGAGTTGGAGCACGGCGGCTCGGGTAGGTTGCTCGATCGGGATAACTTCCTCGGAAAGATGATTGAGTACTGCAAGACCACCAAGTACAATGGAGAGTCCATCAGCAGCGATCCGGAGTACCAGGATTACATTCTGGAGGCCTACATCGGCTACCAGACCAACCGACTGCTTGGCCTGCGTAACTACTGGATGAGGAGCGCCCACAAGCGGTTCGCTTATGAGGGCTCCCAGTACTCCATGAACCGAAAGACCTACGGCCCCAAGCTGGCGGAGCTTATGCTCAAGACCATAGGCCCACAGGTTCTGGTTACCCGCAAAGATCCCAAGTGGACCCTGGATAGCGGGAAGTTTGAGAACTACCAGCGCCAGTCTATCGTTACCCCTCACCCGGGCGGCACTCTTGAGGTTCAGAAACTCATAGTAGCCCGAAGGCTCGGAGTCAGCCGGACCAGGGAAGAGGGCAAAGACTACTTCTAAGCGGGCCAAGGTTAGCCCTGGGACGATGGTATCGTCCCAGGGCTAACAAGCATATTTACCTAAATCAAGGAGGGTGGGATGGATTTCGAAGTAACTTACACAAGAGAGCAGGAGATGTTCCGCGATGAAGTCCGAGGTTGGCTAAAGGCCAACGTGCCCGCGGACTTGGTGGCTCCTGTCGACGAGTCGGACCTCACGGTGAACGATGAGGGTCTGTTCCGTCGATCCCTGGCGTTCCGAAGAAAACTGGGAGAGAGGGGCTGGTTAGTGCCGCATTTTCCCACGGAGTACGGAGGCGGCGGCCTCCCGGTAGACAAGTGTATTGTGCTGGCTGAGGAACTGGCGGAGTACGACCTCCCCAACGTAGCCCTCAGCGATAACGGCACCAGCCTAGCCGCACCGGCCATCATGGTGTGGGGGACCGATGAGCAGAAGAAGCAGTTCCTGCCCCCCATCTTGAAAGGCGAGGTGGTCACGTGGCAGGTCTTCACCGAGCCTAACGCCGGCTCCGACCTGGCCTCCCTGCAGGCTACTGCCATCAGGGAAGGCGATGAGTTCGTCTTCAATGGCTCCAAGCACTTCGTTGGTTTCCCTCACCACCCAGACTTCCTGTACACTCTGGCTGTTACCGATCCCAATGCCCCCAGGCATCAGAACATCGGAGCCTTTATAGTGCCAGCAAATGCTCCTGGTGTAACCCTGGGTTACATGGATCTGGTGGGAGCTGCCAAGAGGACAGTCTTCTTCGATAACGCCAGAATATCCGCCACCCAGCTCATCGGCGGTGCGGGCGATGGCTGGAAGGTGGCTCAGTCCACCCTAGAGTTGGAGCACGGCGGCTCCGGACGCATCGTGGACAGAGACAACTTCCTGAACAAACTCCTCGATTACTGCCGTGAGACGAAGAACAACGGTGAGCCGATCAGCAAGGACCCAGAGTACAGAGAGCACTTGCTGGAGGCCTATATTGGGTACCAGACTAACCGGCTCATGGGCCTGCGCAACTACTGGATGCGGAGCGCTCGGAAGCGGTTTGCTTATGAGGGTTCCCAGTACTCCATGAACCGAAAGATGTACGGTCCGAAGTTGGCGGAGCTTATGCTCAAGACCGTTGGTCCCCTGGCCCTGGTAACCACAAAAGAGCCAAAGTGGGCGATTGACGAGGGACGATGGGCTCAGTACCAGCAGGATGCCATACGTATACCTCATCCTGGCGGCACCCTTGAGGTTCAGAAACTCATCATAGCCCGAAGGCTCGGCGTTAGCCGGACTAGGGAAGAGGGCAAGGACTACATGTAACTCAAGACTACGTAGTCTTGAGTCCTACCCCACACCCCTCGCTTGCGAGGGGTGTGGGGTGATAAAAACAGTATAGCCAGTACCCTTAAGTATTTCAGACCTCTCATGCCGATTAGCAGGGATAGGGAGGTAGAAGCTTTAAATTTAGTTACTCAAGGGCATGGTACTGGCGCGCCTGCCAAGAGGCTTGATCTGTTAAAGACGGCCGCTGTAATTAAGGAAAGAATAACAATCCGCTGCCTGTTTCGGCAGCGAAAGAGAGGTTAGTATGGATCTGGCACTGACGGAAGCTCAAGATCTGCTGCGAAACTCAGCTCGAGACTTCGTGGCTACGGAATCCCCCAGGCAAGTAGTTCGAGAGCTGGACGATACCCCTGAGGGGTATTCTCCTGAGATGTGGCGAAAGATGGCCGACTTGGGCTGGGTGGGTCTGATAATACCCGCTGAGTATGGCGGCGCTGGCGGAAACATTCAGGATGCGTGCGTACTTTTCCGAGAGTTGGGTATAGGAGTGCTCCCTAGCCCTCTCCATTCCTCTGGGATTCTGAGCGCGTTACTAATCATGGAGGGTGGCACTGCTGAACAAAAGCGCCAGCTCCTCCCCAGTATTGCGAGTGGTCAGCAGATCTTCGCAGTAGCCTTCACCGAGCCTACCTACGGTTGGGGTCCAGAGAATATCCATCTGGCCGCTACCCAGAGAGGCAGCAACTATGTGCTTAGTGGAACTAAGCTGTTTGCCAACGACGCCCACGTAGCCGACCAGATAATCGTCGTCGCCAGAACTGGCCAGAATATCAGCCTGTTCCTGGTTCCCAAGGGTACACGCGGCCTCAGCGTCCGGAATATGCCCAGCTTCAGCGGGGAGAAGTTCAACGAGGTTACCCTTGACAATGTAGAGGTTCCAGCTTCCAACATCATCGGTGGTGTGGGTGGAGGCTGGGCTGTATGGGACAAAGTTCAGGATAAGGCCGCTGTGACCTTGAGCGCCTATATGGTTGGTGGGTGCGATGGCGCTTATGAAATGGCGGTTAACTATTCTAACACCAGAGTCCAGTTCGGGCAGCCCATCGGCAGGTTCCAGCGGGTCCAGGACCACCTTATCAATGCTGTAACCTGGCGTGACGGCGCTCTGTGGACTATGTACGAGGCGGCGTGGAAATTGGACGAGAACAAGGAAGGGGCCTCTGAAGCCGTTGCGGTGGCCAA
>JAENIT010000063.1 GCA_016844365.1 Dehalococcoidia bacterium | reverse complement strand
ACCTCCAGAGACTGGAGGAGAAGCTCAGGCAGGAGTTCTCCGAGCGTATGGAGGTGGCCCGGGTCGAGAGGGTGAGGTTAGAGCGCAATCTGACTGAAGTGACAGGTACACAGGAGCGTCATAGTGCTACCCTTGAGGAGGCTCAACTCCGCCTGTCACAGATCGAGGGGAGGACTCAAACCATTTCTGATCAGCTAAGCGAACTTCGCGATGGGCTCTGGCAACTCAGGGACGAAATATCCGAGCACTTCTCCCAACTGACTGAGAGGGAGGAGCAGCATAAGCGCCGGCAGATAGCTGAGTTTGAACAGTATATTTTACAGATGAAGGCTCAACTAGGCCGAAATCTGAAGCTTTGATGGCTATGGGCGTACTAGAAAGATATCACGCATTTCTTCCCATTGGTCCCAAGACCCCAATGATCTCCCTGGGCGAGGGGAGCACGCCTCTGGTTGCGGCGCCTTCTCTGGCCAGGGACATAGGGTGCGCGGGGCTATACTTCAAGCTAGAGGGGTGCAACCCCACTGGCTCCTTCAAGGATAGAGGAATGGTCGTTGCGGTGGCTAAGGCCATGGAGGAAGGAAGCAAAGTAATAGCCTGCGCCTCCACCGGTAATACAAGCGCCTCTGCCTCAGCTTACGGCGCTCACTGCGGCCTGGAAACCTGCGTCATAGTGCCAAAAGGCAACATATCTATGGGTAAGTTCGCTCAAGCCCTCATCTACGGGGCCAGGGTCATCGCCATTGATGGCAGCTTCGACGACGCGCTGAGGATCGTCCGGGCGCTGGTTGAGGAGCGCCCCATCACTCTGGTCAACTCGTTAAATCCCTACCGAATCGAAGGCCAGAAGACCGCGGCCTTTGAGGTCGTGGACGATCTTGGGGATGCTCCCGATTACCTTTTTATCCCCGTGGGCAACGCGGGGAACATAACCGCCTACTGGCGAGGCTTCTTGGAGTACCAGCGGGCAGGGAAAGCCCAAAACGTCCCTAAAATGATGGGATTTCAAGCTGCTGGCGCCGCGCCCATAGTGGAGGGTAGGATCATTGAGCATCCCCACACCGTCGCCTCCGCCATCCGCATCGGGAACCCGGCGAGCTGGAAGAGCGCTATAGCGGCCAGAGACGAATCGGGCGGGGTTATACAATCGGTAACCGATGAGGAGATACTGGAGGCTTATCAGGATCTGGCTAGAAAGGTCGGTATCTTTGGGGAACCGGCGTCTGCAGCCTCTCTCGCTGGCCTCATAAAGCTCTCACGGGGCGGCATGGACTTTAGCAATAAACGTATAGTCTGCGTGATAACCGGCTCCGGCCTTAAGGACCCCGACGCGGCCATGAAGATGGTCTCGAATTTAATAGAGGTCCCCGCTGAACTGGAGGCTGTAGTAGCTGCCATGGGCCTCTCTTAAGTCACACCAGTCCCTCATCATTGAGATTGTTATGAGCGTTTCCGGCCAAATTTACGCCTCTCTAGCCTCAGCCCTGGGAGCGAGCAAGGTTTTCACCGAGCAGAGCGCTGTTGAGGAGTACTCTTCAGACCACCTGCGGCCCCACAGGGCCCCAGACCAAGAAAGAGTTAACGCATCCCCCCTTTTGGTGGTTAGACCCACCTCCACTCAGGACGTAATTACGGTGGTCAAGGTAGCCTTGGAGCACGAGACTCCCATTGTGCCCTACGGCGCTGGCACGGGTCTCATGGGCGGCGCTCTTGCCACTCGTGGGGCCATCACAGTTGACATGAAGGGAATGAACCGAATCCTCGGCGTGAGCCAAGAGGATATGGCCGCCGTTGTCGAGGGTGGTGTTGTCTTAGGGGACCTGAACCAAGAGCTGGAGAGGCACGGTTTGGCCCTGGGCCACGATCCCTGGACTCTTTCTGTAGCTACGGTGGGCGGCGCTATCTCCACCAACGGCCTGGGTTACAGCGGATATCGCTACGGCTCCATGGGCGATCAGGCCCTGGGACTACAGGTGGTCCTACCCAATGGAGAGTTGGTTGAGACCCATGGGGTACCCAAAGCCTCCGTGGGCCCGTATCTTAAAGAGCTGTTCATAGGAGCGGAGGGCACTCTGGGCATCATCACCCAGGCCACCATCAGGGCCTTCCCTCGCCCAGAGGAACGAAAGCTTCTAGGCTTTAATTTCCCCTCCTTCGAGGACGGCTACAGGGCTATTCTTGAACTCTTTGCCACTGGGTTAAGGCCGTCCCTGTTGGATTTCGGAGAGGAGTACCAACCCGTGCCTCCCCAGGACGGGGGTAGGGAAGCGCCCTTGGAGCCCTACGAGGTGGTGCTCTACCTAGGCTTCGAGGGGATAAAGGGCGAGCCGGAGCTCCATGCCCAGAGGGCCGCACAGGCGTGCGCTCGCTGGCAAGGAGTGGAGATGAAGGCCGAAGAGGTCCAGAGCTTCTGGGAGAATCGCCACTGGACTGGTGAGAGAAGGCAGGGGGGATCCGGCACCGGCGGGTGGAGCCGTCCCAACGGCCGCCAGATGGACTATGTGCACGTGGCTCTGCCGGCCTCGAAAGTGCTAGAGTACCGGAAGAAGGCTATGGCCGTCCTCAAACAGCGAGGCGTCTACCTCAGAGAGTGTGGCCTCTGGAACCAGCCCGAGCTCTTCTCGATGGTCATGGTGGAGCCGGAGTCGGGCCCAGGTACGCTCTCCCCGACAGTGGACGAGGTGATCCGGCTGGCTCATTCGATGGGCGGTTCTATGGAGTACTGCCACGGCGTGGGAGTCCGGCTGGCCCATCTTATGGGGGAGGAGTTAGGCTCGGGACTGGAAGTGCTACAGGAGATCAAGAAGGCCCTGGACCCCCACAATATCATGAACCCGGGGAAGCTGGGGCTGTAGGGGCGTATCGCGATACGCCCCTACTTCGATGGCAGAATAACTATCGCGGTGCCCTGCTGGGCCCGTTCGCCCTTCTGGTTCTCTATGTACACGTCCAGGGTCACGCGGTTCTCCCCGTCCACCACTTCAGTGTCAGTTATAACGCCCTTACAGCTATAGTGGTCTCCCGGCTGTAGATAGCGGCGAAAGTTCACCTCTAGACTCTTGAGCTTGCCCGCCGAGCCCTTCCAGCTGGTGAGGAGTTGGGCCAGCAGGGCCATGCTCATGTGCCCGGGGATGATAACCCCAGTAAACCCCTCGGTGCGGGCCACCTCGTCGCTGGTGAATCGGCTAGGCCCTCCGCCCCACACTTTCATAAAGGCATCCAGTTGCTCCCGGGTCGGCTCTTTGGTCATTGGGCCGATCTCGTCTCCCATAGACACGTCCTCAAAGTACACCTGGCTCATCGCTGTATGTCCCTCCGCACGTTGATTCGATCCAGAACCACCTTGAGCTCCCCGTCCTGGTTGGTGAAGGTGGTGCGCCGCACTGCGAAGACCATGGTCCCAGTGCGGCCCGTTTTGGCGTAGACATCGTGGACTTTGGCCTTGGCGTAAATGGTCTCGCCAGCCTTTATAGGCTCATAGAACTCCACGTGCTGCCCAGCGTCGAAGCCGGTAGTGCCGAAGTTCACCTTGGGGTCAGGTCCCGCCCCAACCCTCAGGACGTTGTAGAATAGGGGCGGAGCTATCACAACCCCGTAGGGCCCCTTTTTGGCGGCCACCTCATCCAGATGGAGGGGATCGGTCTCGCCGAGGGCCGTGGCATAGGCTATAATCTGTTCAGCGGTTACCTCCTGGCTCCCCACGTCCACCTCAACGCCTAGGACGCTGCGATCGAAGTCTATAGTGTTAGTTACGTCTACCTCTACCTCTGACATTGCAATTCCCCCTATTTTTTCGAATGCTGGGCTTACGGAGCTTTTGTGTCCTCTAGCACCGCCGCCTCGAACTCGCCGCTGTAAAGAGCCTCCACCAGATCCTCAACTCTGCTTATCTGCCCATCGAACCGTGTGATACACTTCCCCACGGTGTTGACGTAATGGGAGTCGCTGCCGCCGACACAGGAGAATCCGTACTCCTCTGCCAGCTTGGCTGCCAGCCCGTTCTCCTCGACGTTACTGCCGCCGTTCAGCCTCTCAATGGTTGCAATGCCGTCCACCGTGGCCCCGCCCTGGATATGGTTCCACAGCCCTATGCGAGGGCGACCGGGGTGGGCGGCCACTGCGTAGCCACCATAATCTTTGATCGCCCTCATGACATCATAGGCGGGAAGGGTGATGTTTTTAAAGTCGAACTGATCGAGGAGCTTGGGGGTGACGCCGTACACCAGGACATGCCCCAGGGTCGTCTCGATCTCCGATCCTTTCAGCACCACCACGCCGTACTGTTCGGCGAGGGTCGAGTAGTCGGCCTCGCTAGCGAAGCCTCTGTGCTCAGTCAGCACGATGCCATCCACTCGATACCCCTTCTTGCGGAGGACGTCGATCCATTTCAGGTATCCCTCCACGGTGGCCCCGGCATCATCGGACCGCTTGGAGTGCATGTGCATGTCGATGAACATACTGTATTTCGCTCCCCTGTTATTGTTGGCTCCCACCTGCGGCGAGTAGCCACTTCTAGGCCCCATTATGCCTAGTTTGGCGTAAAATGGCAAGCCTGATGTAGTATTATGTTGATCGATTCCCTTGGAGTATCAGGAGGACGAGTGGTATGAGGACTGTATGGCGATTGCTGGGCGGGGCGCTCCTGTCCCTTCTCTTGGCCTGCACTGGGCCTCAGGCGGCGGGAGGGCCAGCGACTGAGGGCAACCCCCGACCAACTGTGGCTCCGGCCCTTGGCTCGAGCGCTCCTCTTCCAACTCGCCCGACACCATCCCAAGGTTGGGTTACCAAAGCTCCCATGCCAACCCCCAGGAGCGAGGTCGCGGCCGCGGCGCTGGACGGCAAGATATACGTCATAGGCGGCTTTGCCTCAAACGGGGGGACCTCCGACATCGTGGAGGAGTACGACCCAGCTTCCGACGCGTGGCGCAAGCGGGCGTCCCTCCCAACGCCTCTGCACCACGCGGGGGCGGCTGCCGTTAACGGCAAGGTGTATGTGGTAGGCGGATTCAAGGACGGCTTGGGCCCGGTGAACACGACATGGGAGTACGACCCCAGTTCGGATCGATGGAGGGCCAGAGCGCCGATGCCCACGCCCAGAGGGGCCTTGGCGGTAGCGGCGATAGGTAGTAAGATTTACGCAGTAGGAGGCCAGGCCGA